>NZ_JACJJG010000179.1 GCF_016899855.1 Marseilla massiliensis | reverse complement strand
CTTATGAGCATACAAGATAATACAAATACTTGAATATCAGCATCTTATCTTTATCCAACAGAACTGCGGATGAACCGTAAAAGGCGGCCTTTTACGGTTCAAAAGGCCGTCAATTGGACGCTAAAAGGCCGTCTTTTACAACCCAAAAGACGGTCTTTCATAACACATTGAGTATCAAGACGTTACAAAACAGACATTCAAAGGTTTTTCTGTCAGGCGTAAAACGGCGGCTGACAGGCGGCAGGCAAGGCCCCGATACGGTGATGACTGACTGATAAAAAAGGTGAAAAAAGTTGCATGAGAACACTTAAAGCAGTACCTTTGCACAAGATTTACGGCGACTGGGGATATGGAGAGCCAGCTCTCTTTCCTCTCGTTCACGTTATCTCAACACACGTTAACGCCGCATGCAGATATGCTGACTACAGCCGAATGACGTGGAAACATACTTTCGAGGAGAGTTATGCACTCATCATCGGAGGGCGGAATGCCGGATAAGATGACTTGGGGAAACCTGCCGTCTTATCCGGCATTCCGCATATAACGTTTAAAGGTGAGAAAGTGAAAAGGTGAGAAGGTGAGGAATTAAAGGTAAAGGTGAAAAAGTGAAAAGGTGAAAAGGTGAGGAATTAAAGGTAAAAAAGTAAAAAGTTAAAAGGGTAAAAAGCAAGATAGGCAAATCTCCTTGTCTGCTCGTCAACTTGTCCCTTGTCGACTAAAGAAATCTCCTTGTCTGCTCGTCACTCGTCTACTTGTCAACTAAAAATAAATATATGAAAAGAGATGCGATTGATTTCGGGACGGTGAAGATTCCCGTTTTGTTCAGGAAACTGTTTTTCCCGACGCTGATGGGCATGCTCGGCATGTCGGCCATGACGGCCATCGACGGCATATTCATCGGCCATAGCGTCGGCAGCGACGGCATTGCCGCCGTGAATATCATCTGCCCTCCACTGATGCTTCTTACCGGCTTGGGCCTTATGATAGGCACAGGCTGCTCGGTGGTGGCGTCAATCCACCTGTCGCACGGCAAACAGAAAGTGGCCCGGCTGAACGTTACGCAGGCGTTTCTGTTCGCCACAATCGTAACGGCCACGGTAATCGTGGCCATGCTCTGTAATCCTGACGCCACGGCACGGCTGCTCGGTTCGTCGGAACATCTGCGCCCGTTGGTCACGGAGTACATGCTGTGGTATGCCCCGTCGTGGCTGTTTATGGTGTGGGAGGCCATAGCCCTGTTCATAATCAGGCTCGACGGCTCGCCAAAGGTGGCTATGATAAGCAGTCTTACGGCGGCGGCGATGAACGTCTTTCTCGACTGGCTGTTCATGTTTCCGCTGGGTTGGGGCATCATGGGAGCCGCCTTCGCCACGTCAATCAGCACCGTGGCGGGCTGCCTGATAGCCATCGTCTACATTCTGGGATACGCCAAGACGCTGCGCCTCGCGCGGCTCAAGCTCAGCCGCAGGAGCATGTCGCTGAGCGCGAGAAACATCGGCTACCAGTGCCGCATAGGCTCGTCGGCGTTGCTTGGCGAGGCAACGTTAGCCGTACTTATCTTCATGGGCAACTACGTTTTCATGCGTTACTTAGGCGACGACGGCGTAGGCGCCTTCGGCATTGCCTGCTACTATACGCCCTTCATCTTCATGATTGGCAACGCCATAGCACAGTCCGCCCAGCCGATAATAAGCTACAACTTCGGCCTGGGGGCACATGTCAGGGTGCGCGAGGCCGAGCGCACGGCACTGATAACGGCGGCGATATGCGGCCTTACGGTAACGGCGGCGTTCGTGCTGCTGCCCGAATGGCTCGTAGGACTGTTCGTAGGCCTTGACAACGAGGCGGCAAAGATAGCGGTAGACGGCTTCCCGTATTTCGCGGCAGGCTTCATCTTCTTCATCTTCAACGTAACCGCCGTAGGCTATTTCCAGAGCGTAGAACGTGTAAGGCCGGCCACGACGTTCGCCCTTATGCGCGGCTTCATCGTGCTGATACCCAGCTTCCTCATCATGCCGGGCCTCATCGGCACGCACGGAATATGGCTTGCCATGCCCGTGGCAGAGGCGCTTACGGCGCTCGCTGTAACAGGATTTTATTTAAAAAGAAGGGGAAAGTAAGTAGTTAAAGTAGTTATCGGTAGTTAGAGTAATTAAAGTCAAATGTCTTGCCGTTTATTATCCGCAAGCAACAAAAGTAATAACTTTAACTACTCTAACTACCGATAACTACTTTAACTACTAAAAAATAATCTATCCTTCCTCAGCCTCGCGTGCCCTCTTCTCCT
>NZ_JACJJG010000178.1 GCF_016899855.1 Marseilla massiliensis | reverse complement strand
AAGTGAAGATTTTTCAACTGAACAGGCAAACCTGAGTATTCGTTCTTCATCCAACAAAGCATTTGACTTTAACTACTTTAACTTCTTTAACTACCTTAACTCCTGAAAAATTACTGATACATAATCACTGCCGACTGTGCCGGTACTTCCACTTGCGGGCCTTCTACGGTGCCTAGACCGGCCTCGTTGATTACTCCGTCACGGCACACTACGGTGTACTTGCCGGCGGGTACGGCTACGGTGCGGGCCTGCTTTGCCGAGTTAAGTATCACGATAATGTTATTCCAGGTGTCACAGCCGGCGTTATCTTTCAGACGGAAGGCCACGAGATTGTCACCACCGGGCAGGAACTCGAGGTGGCGGCGCACCTTGTCGGCGTCGCCGAGGCGGAAGGCCGGATGGTTCTTACGCATGGAGATGAGGTTGCTGTAATAGCTGAACACCTGCGGATACCGGTCAAGGTTGGTCCAGTCAATGCGGTTCACGCTGTCCGGGGAGTTATAACTGTTGTGCACGCCCTTCTTGTCGCGCAGCGCCTCTTCGCCCGCCTGGATGAAGGGTACGCCCTGCGACGTGAACACGGCAGTCTGCGCCAGCAGGTCGAGACGTATGAGCTCGTCCTGCGTTATGCCCGGAACGCTGGCGCGAAGGCGGTCTACCAGGCACATGTCGTCATGGCAACTGACGTAGCTCATCATCTGCCACGGCTGCCCGGCCCATGCCTCCTTGCTGTAATTTACCTTCGACATGTCTACCTGCGGATGGCTTATGGCGCCGGCTATACCGAACTTTAGGCTCTCCTCGCTGCCCGGAATGCCTGCTATGAAGGCACCCTTGGTGTCGTCGCTGAACGGCCCGCGCAAGGCGTCACGCAGCTCGTCGCCGAACGCCGCAATACCAGGCATTTGCTTCATGTTGGCCTTCATGGCCAGCTTGTCTACCGGATATGCGCACGCTCCGGCGCTCCAGCCCTCGCCGTAGATGAACGTAGCGGGGAACTCACGGGCGAACATGGCGCTTATCTGGTTCATTGTCTCGATGTCATGCACGCCCATCAGGTCTACACGGAAGCCGTCGATATGGTACTCGTCAACCCAATAACGCATTGACTGTAGCATGAAATTGCGCATCGGGGCAAGTTCGCTACGGGTCTCATTGCCGCAACCCGAACCGTCAGACCACTTGCCGTCGGCCGTCTTGCGATAGTATATGTCGGGGAAAATACGCTGGAAGTTGCTGCTCTCAAGGTCGAAAGTATGGTTATACACGACGTCGAGAACAATGCGTATGCCGGCCTTGTGCAGCGCCTGTACCATCTGCTTGAACTCCTTTATACGTACCGCGGGGTCGTAAGGATTGGTAGAATACGAGCCGTCAGGCACGTTGTAGTTCACAGGGTCGTAGCCCCAGTTGTATTGAGGCGTGTCCAACTTCGTTTCGTCTACCGACGCATAGTCGAACGACGGCAGTATATGCACGGCGTTGACGCCAAGCTTTTTCAGGTGGTCTATCGCCTTCCTCTCGGTCAGGGCGAGGAACTTGCCCTTGTATTTCAGGCCCGACGACGGGTCGATAGAGAAGTCGCGGTGATGCATTTCGTAGACAACGAGGTCGGCCATGTTCACCTTCTGCGTGATACGGTCAGCCTTCCAGCCCTCGGGGTCGGTAGCGTCAAGGTCAACGATAGCGCCGCGCTGTCCGTTCACTCCGACGGCCTTGGCGAACACTCCGGGGCACTCGCCCCGCCCGGTGTCGAAGGTATAGAACTTGCCTTTCAGGTCGCCGTCCACCGTCGCGGTGTAATACACATGGCCGTCATAAGCCATCTTGACCGTTTTCAGCGGCTGGCCGCCTTGCCCGTCGGCGTAAATGCGCAGGGTAACGGCCTTTGCCTCCTTAGGGGCGAAGAGCTTAAAGACGGTCTTCTGCGGCGAATACGCCACCTCATTGTTGAAGTCAAGCGCTAAGGCGTGTTGTCCCTCAACCGCTAATTGCGCATTGTCGGCGTCATTTGCCGACACGTTTTGCGCCACGGCCTCCTGCGCCGTAAGCAGCGAGAGGAAGCCCGCAAGCAACAGGTTTGTAATCTTCATATATGTCATCTTTTATAGGTTTCGTAACATCCTGGTTTTCAATGCGTTGTAAAAGGCCGTCTTTTAGGGTGCGAAAGGTGGCCTTTCGGATTGTAAAAGACGGCCTTTTGGAAGGCCAAAGACCGTCTTTTGGGTTCATCCGCAGTTCTGTTGGATAAAGATAAGATGCTGATATTCAAGTATTTGTATTATCTTGTATGCTCATAAGT
>NZ_JACJJG010000177.1 GCF_016899855.1 Marseilla massiliensis | reverse complement strand
AAATGCGAGGGATGCAAACTTTGTAGATGATTTTCAAGGAGTTAAGGAGTTATGAAGTTAAGGAGTTAAGACAAATGTTTTGTTGTTGAAGCATGGTAAACAAGAGGCTTTGTGTCTTTTCTTCAAGTAATGAAATATTTGTTTTTACACTGTGTTGATAAAACATTTGTCTTGATTCTTTTATTTTATAACTCTTTAAATCCTAATTGACAAAGCATTTGTCTTAACTCCTTAACTTCATAACTCCTTAACTCCTAAAAACAATATGCTCGATATCAACACTATCCGTAACGATTTTCCGATACTCTCGCGCACGGTTTACGACCGTTCGCTGGTATATCTTGACAACGCCGCGACGACCCAGAAGCCGCGCCAGGTGGTAGAAGCCATAACCGATGAGTACTATAACGTGAACGCAAACGTGCACCGCGGTGTGCACTATCTGTCGCAACAGGCTACCGATTTGCATGAAGAAGCGCGTGAGAAGGTACGTAAGTTTATCAACGCAAAGTCGACAAGCGAGATAATATTCACCCGTGGCACCACCGAGAGTCTTAATCTCGTAGCTTCTTCTTTTTGTGATGAATTCATGCAAGAGGGCGACGAAGTGATTGTGTCTGTAATGGAACACCACTCCAATATCGTGCCCTGGCAGCTTCAGGCGGCCAAGAAAGGCATTTCGATACGTGTCATTCCGATGACAGACGAGGGCGAGCTTATGCTCGACGAATATGAGAAACTGTTTACTGAGAGGACAAAAATAGTGAGCGTGACCCACGTCAGCAACGTGCTCGGTACGGTTAATCCGGTGGAAGAGATAATACGTATTGCCCATGAACACGGCGTGCCGGTGTTGGTTGACGGTGCCCAAAGTACGCCCCACTTTGCCGTAGACGTACAGGCAATGGACTGCGACTTCTTCGCGTTCAGTGGTCACAAGATGTACGGCCCTACGGGTATCGGCGTGTTGTATGGCAAGGAAGACTGGCTTGACCGCCTGCCGCCGTACCAGGGTGGGGGAGAGATGATTGAGAGCGTGAGCTTCGAGAAGACTGTATTTGAGCGTCTTCCGTTCAAGTTTGAGGCAGGAACACCCGATTATGTTGCCACTCATGGGCTGGCAAAAGCCATTGATTATATATCTGCCATAGGCATGGACAACATCCAAAGGCATGAAGAGGAGCTTACGAAGTATGCCATGCAGCGCCTCTCGGAGGTGGAAGGCATACGTATCTTCGGGCGTTCGCCACGCAAGGATGCCGTCGTGTCGTTCCTTGTCGGTGATATCCACCATCTTGACATGGGCACACTGCTCGACCGTCTCGGCATAGCCGTGCGTACGGGCCACCATTGCGCCCAGCCCCTGATGATACGTCTCGGCATACAAGGTACCGTCCGTGCCTCGTTTGCCCTGTACAATACGAAAGAGGAAATTGATGTATTGACGGAGGGAATAAAGAGGGTTAGCCGGATGTTCTGATTTTAATTAAGAGTTAAGAATTAAGAGTTAAGAAAATTTGCCACGCAAGCAGCAAGGCCATTTTTCTTAATTCTTAACTCTTAATTCTTAACTTCCTAAGCGCTATTACGAACCAGGCGCATGCTATGAACCTTATTATTATATGGTAGTCAACGGGCATAACGGTGGCGAAAAACGCCAGTTGGGCTTCCGTCATTGCCTTTGCGCGTTCCGGTCCGACTTCTTCTTCAAGTACGTATGAATAGTATTTGCGGAGCAATTCGTTAGGAAGTGCCAGCAGTGCGCGTGTTTTCCTTATTATAAGGGCACACTTCTTTATCGTTTCTCCGCCTGCGGTCAATGTCATTTGCTTTTCCATATCGTTATCGGTTTAATTATTGTTTCTGAGTGCAAAATAAATTCTTATTTGTGCACAATAAGTTCACTGTGCTCTCGTTTTTAGTTAAAGAAAGATAAAACAATAGTCAGTCAATGCTTAAAAGCCATTTTAACAAGGGTCTTGTTGAGGCCGGTTGCGACGAGGCCGGCCGTGGTTGTCTTGCCGGCAGCGTGTTCGCCGCGGCGGTGATATTGCCCGAGGACTATGTCAACGAGGGCCTTAACGACTCGAAAAAGCTAACACCCATGCGCCGTTACGAGTTGCGCGACGAGATTGAGCGCGACGCACTGGCGTGGGCCGTAGGCGTAGTTACGCCGGAAGAGATAGACAAGATAAACATACTTAACGCCAGCATACTGGCCATGCACCGTGCGCTTGACCAACTGGAGGTGCGTCCCGAGGCTATCATCGTTGACGGCAACCGCTTCAAGCCCTACCGTTTCATACCATACAACACCGTCGTCAA
>NZ_JACJJG010000176.1 GCF_016899855.1 Marseilla massiliensis | reverse complement strand
ACTTGCGCTTGCTCATGCCTGACGAGTAATAGTCACGAAGGACGCTCAATTTGAACTCCTCGCTGTACTTTGTTGGACTCTTTCGCATTGTTTTACACATTTTTAATTGTTCATAAATGTGTCAACTTTTGCCAGGACAAGACATTTTGCAAAACCTCCAGTCAACAAGCCCCACACGACATTTACACGTTGTTTGCCTATTTACCGTCTGATATGCGCCATGCCGCATGTGACACAACTGCAAAGCAAACGTATCGAAAAGAATAAAAAGCAAAAAGTTTTACATTAAATCATAAATAAGTAGTGAATGTCGGGAAATGGCATTATCTTTGTTCTCATATTTAAACAAAACCAATTATTTTTTTATTATGGCAATAGCAATTATCATTTTAGTAGTAGTTGTGCTGCTCGTCATCTGGGGAGTAAGCCTTTACAACAACCTCGTGAAATTAAAAAACAACCGCGAGAACGCCTTTGCAAACATCGACGTGCAGCTGAAACAAAGGCACGACCTCGTACCACAGCTCGTCTCTACCGTCAAAGGATACGCCACACACGAGCGTGAGGTACTGCAACGTGTCACCGAAGCCCGCACCGCTGCAATGGGAGCTACTGGCATTAACGACAAAATCAACGCCGAGAACGCGCTTACCAGCGCGCTGGCCGGCCTGAAGGTGTCGCTCGAGGCATATCCTGACCTCAAGGCAAACCAGAACTTCATGCACCTGCAAACGGAACTGTCAGACCTCGAGAACAAGCTGGCAGCAGCACGCCGCTTCTTCAACTCAACCACACGCGAACTGAACAACGCCGTGGAAACATTCCCGTCAAACATCTTCGCAAAGATGTTTAAGTTCGGCAAGGAGCCGATGTTCGAGGTTCCACAAGAAGAGCGTGCAGTTTACGACAAGGCTCCAGAAATAAAGTTCTAACCCAAAAGCACAATGAAATATGTAGGAATGTACACCCAGATACGGCGCAACAACATGCTTACCGCCATGTTGCTGCTCCTGTTTCCGGTCATAATACTCGGCATGATTTGGGTGTTTCTCGCATTGGTAAACTATTTCGGCAACGGCGTTTATGACCAATACGGCAACATCGTGCGCCATCTTGACGCCGACATCGTAAACCACTACTTCCTAAACGCCCTGCCATGGGTAATCGCCGGCGTCGGCGCATGGTTCATAATAGCCTACTTTTCCAACACGGCAATGGTGCGCGCAGCCACGGGGGCACGTCCAATAACACGCAAGGAGAACCCGAGGATTTACAACATCGTCGAAAACCTGTGCATCGCATGCAACATGGACATGCCGAAAATAAACATCGTCAACGACCCGCAGCTTAACGCTTTCGCCAGCGGAATAGACAAAAAAAGCTATACAGTGACACTCACAACGGGTATCATCAACCGCCTTAACGACGACGAATTGGCAGGAGTAATAGCCCACGAGCTGACGCACATACGCAACCACGACACCCGACTGCTCATCACAAGCATAATATTCATCGGCATAGTGTCAACAATAATGAGCCTCGTGGTACAGATGATGTACAACGCTTTCTGGTTTGGCGGCATGAGCCATCGCAGCAGCAACGACGAAGACAACCGTGGCAGCGGTATCTCCATGCTTGTAGTGTTTATAATTGCCGCCCTGTGCTGCGCCGTAGCCTACCTGTTCACGCTGCTCACACGCTTTGCCATCTCACGCAAACGAGAATACATGGCAGACGCCGGTGGTGCCGAACTATGCGGTAATCCGCTTGCGCTCGCCTCGGCGTTACGCAAAATTTCAGGCGACCCTGGACTTGAAAATGTCAAACGTGACGACATTGCGCAACTGTTCATCATCCATCCGCAGCATTTCGCTCCAGGACTTACCAGCTTCTTCAGCTCGCTGTTCAGCACCCATCCTGACACGAAAAAACGCATAGAAATACTCGAACAGTTCTGACAGGAAACAGAATCAAATAAAAAAGTTGGCCATAAACCATCAATAAATAGGTTATGGCCAACTTTTTTATACTCAATTATCATTATACTAAACGCACTGTGTCAAGCCTTACTCAAATAAAATCCTTATAATAGTACGCCTAACATCCATAAATAACTGCCTGCCTCATTTGCCCATAAGGCTTATTAAACTAATTAGGTCACAAGCATTTATTAACTACCATACGGCCTACTAATCAGTTGGCATATTAGCTCTCTCAGCCCCATCCAGCATATTGAGCTTATTAGGCCTATTGGACTTATTAGGCTTACCTGATTGGGCCCATAGGGCTTATTGGGCTGATAAGGCCAATAAGCCCTATGGGCAAAAAAAAGTATCCCCGCAAGGAAAACTCCTCGCGGGGATACTCTATTAACTTGAAAAAAGGCGGCCTCCTACTCTCC
>NZ_JACJJG010000175.1 GCF_016899855.1 Marseilla massiliensis | reverse complement strand
TTGACTCGTCACTTGTCAACTTGTCAACTGTCGGAGTACCGACTGATACTGGCCGCCGTTCGTTCCTCCTTGCCGCAGCAATGGCCACTACTGGTGCCGCTTTGGCGCAGGAGAAGAAGAAAGTGGACGGTGGACTGGCAGTAATCGAGGACAAGATAGCCCCCGAAAGACTTACTCCCATCACCCCTCCGGGGTCATTGTCGGCACAACATTTCGCACAGCATTGTACGGCATGCCAGCTATGCGTGTCCAAATGTCCTAACGGTGTGCTGCGTCCGTCGACGGATTTGTCGAAGTTCATGCAGCCAACGATGTCCTACGAGCGTGGATATTGCCGTCCGGAGTGCACAAAATGCAGCGAGGTATGCCCCACCGGCGCCATCAAGCCGATTACACGAGCCGACAAGTCGTCAACGCAGATAGGCCATGCGGTATGGATTAAGAAGAACTGTGTGCCCCTGACTGACGGCGTTGAGTGCGGCAACTGCGCGCGCCATTGCCCTGCTGGGGCGATAACAATGATTCCGTCAGACCCCAAGGACGAGCATTCACCGAAAATACCTGCCGTGAACGAGGCCCGTTGCATAGGCTGCGGAGCGTGCGAGAACTTGTGCCCGGCACGTCCGTTCAGCGCAATCTACGTTGAAGGACACGAGGTGCACAGGGTGATTTAAGTTAAGAATGAAGAATGAAAAGTGAAGAATTCAAATCCAGGTAAACCTTGGTTTTTGATTCATAAAACATAGCTTGTAAATCAACCATTATAAAGGCGTCATGCAAAAGACGGTCTTTCGCACTGTAAAAAGCAGTCTTTGAGCCCCTAAAAGACGGCCTTTTGGAAGCCAAAAGACGGTCTTTTGGAACGCGAAACACAAAGCGTTGATACACAATGGGTTACAAAAGGCAATTTAAAAGATTAAAACATTAGTGGAGGAAGTTGGGAAACGAGGATATGGCCGACGTCAAACAAGGCATTCGTCTTAAACTACTTTAACTCCCTCTAACTACTTTAACTACTGAAAATCATGGCAAAGGAAATATCAAGAAGAAACTTCCTGAAGGCTCTCGGCGGTGGAGCCGTTGCGTCGTCGGCGCTGCTTACGGCGTGCAAGGACGACAAGCAGGGCGCTGCCAAGGCGCAGGAGCCCGAGAAAGGGAAGATGACATACAGGCTAAACCCCAAGACGAAAGAAAAGGTTTCACTGTTAGGCTACGGCATGATGCGCCTTCCCGCCAAGGGAGAGGACAAGGCCTCGGCCCGTGAATTGGAGGAAACGCCTATCGACCAGGACATGGTAAACCGCCAGGTTGACTACGCCATAGAGCACGGAGTGAACTATTTTGACACGTCACCGGCCTATTGCCAGGGCATGTCGGAGCGCGCCACGGGCATCGCCCTGAGCCGTCATAAGCGTTCGGAGTACTTCATCGCGACGAAAATGTCCAACTTCTCGCCCGAGACCCAGACACGGGAAGGCTCAATAGAGATGTTCGAGAACTCGCTGAAAGAGCTTCAGGTTAGCTACATCGACTACCTGTTGCTCCACGGAATAGGCATGGGCAACGATGCGCTTGCCGAGTTCAACCACCGCTATATGGACAACGGCATACTCGACTGGCTCGTCGAGCAGTGCGAGAAAGGGCGCATACGCAACCTCGGTTTCTCGTATCACGGCGACATAAAGATATTCGACATGCTGCTGAAATGGCACGACGAGGGCCGCTACCACTGGGATTTCGCCCAGATAGAGCTGAATTATCTCGACTGGAACTACGCCGACGAGATTAACCCGAGGAACACTGATGCCGTCTACCTGTACGGCGAACTGCACAAGCGCGGTATTCCCGCGGTAATCATGGAGCCGCTGCTCGGCGGACGCCTGGCCAACGTTCCCGACAACATCGTAGCCAAAATGAAAGAGCGCGAGCCGGAAATGAGCGTGGCAAGCTGGGCCTTCCGCTTCGCCGGAACGCCTGAGGGCGTGCTCACAGTGCTGTCGGGCATGACCTACATGGAGCACCTCCGCGAGAACCTATGTACCTATTCGCCACTGAAACCGTTGACGCAGGACGAGGAAAAGTTCCTCACCGACATCGCCAACGACATCTACAACCTCAAGACTATACCGTGCAACGAGTGCAACTACTGTATGCCTTGTCCTTACGGAATAGACATTCCGGCGGTGCTTTCGCACTATAACAAGTGCATAAAGGAGGGCAATCTTCCGAAAGTGGACAAGCAGACAAGTGGACAAGCAGACAAGCAAGATGGACTTGTCAACTCGTCTGCTCGTGCCTCGTCTGCTGAGCTGAGCGAATATCGGCGTGCGCGCCGTGCCTTCCTCGTGGGCTATGACCGCAGCGTTCCTCGCCTCCGCCAGGCCAGCCATTGCATAGGTTGTGGCCAATGCGTGGGCCATTGTCCCCAGCGTATCGACATTCCGAAGGAAATGCAGCGCATAGACAAGTTCGTGGAGACGCTCAAGCAGGACGTGTAATCCAAGAATTTAAAGAAGTTAGTGAAGTTAAAGAAGTTATAGCCA
>NZ_JACJJG010000174.1 GCF_016899855.1 Marseilla massiliensis | reverse complement strand
ATGCAAATCTCCTCGTCTGCTTGTCTGCTGGTGTCTTGTCTGCTAAAAGTCTGTCTCCCGTCTGCTAATATACTTATTTATATTTCTCGTCCAGCCCGTCATGGATTTCCTTGTAGCTTTCTTCCATCAGGCGGCTGATGTTGTCCGCGCCCTGTGATTGCGGATATATAGGCGCATGGATTGTAAGAGTCAGCTTGTGGCGGTGTACCCAATACCATTTGCTTGTACGCGGCATAACGTCAAACGAGCCGTTGATTGTCAGCGGCACTACGGGCAACTGCAGTTCATCTGCCAGCATAAAGGCGCCCCGCTTGAATGCTGTCATACGGCCGTTGTACGTGCGCGAGCCTTCAGGAAACACCACAACGCTCATGCCTTCCTTCAAAGTGAGACGCGCCTTGTCGTAAGATGCCTTGATTTTTTTCGGTCCGCGCCTGTCTACGAATATCTGGTGAGACTTTTCGCAGGCGTAACCAACAAACGGGATTTTACGCAACTGCTGCTTCATCATCCACTTGAAGTTACGGCGAAGATGGCCGAAGATAAGGAAGATGTCGAACGCTCCCTGGTGATTGCTTACGAACACGTACGACTCTCCATGTTTAAGATTCTCGCGTCCGATGACTTCAACGGGCAGGAACAGCACCTTCAACACCCACGTCGACCAGATTACGGGCGGATAATAGCCCCAGAAATGCCCGTTGCCAAAGATACAACCGATACTTGTCGTCACCGCCGTGAGCAGCGTAAGCACGATGATGACAGGCAGGGCGATAATGATTTGATAAATACGGTATAAGTATTTCATAATTCAAAATGCATAATTCATTGGTATAACCACAATCTACAATGATAAGTTTCAGCACACAACCGGCGTCGGTCTCATTGTTAATTGATTTTAGGATACTTTCTCGTCCATCCGTCCCAACGCAGGCGCATAACCCCGAAGAACGCCTCGCCGAAAATGCCTCCGCTCATTTTTGACACTCCCTCGCGGCGGTTGACGAATATCACGGGCACTTCCTTGATTTTGAAACCTATCTTGTAAGCGGTATATTTCATTTCAATCTGGAAGCCGTAACCCTTGAAACGGATTTTGTCAAGTTCTATCGTCTCAAGCACTTTACGGCGGTAACACTTGAATCCGGCCGTTGTGTCATGCACCTTGAAACCTGTAACGAGCCTGACGTATTGCGACGCAAAGTAGCTCATCAGCACTCGGCCTATGGGCCAGTTGACCACGTTGACTCCACTGACGTAACGCGAACCGATAGCGACATCATACCCTTCGTCATGACATGCTGCGTAAAGGCGCGGCAGGTCGTTGGGGTCATGGCTGAAGTCGGCGTCCATCTCGAACACATAGTCATAGCCATGGGCCAGCGACCACTTGAATCCTGTGATGTATGCCGTGCCCAATCCCTGCTTGCCGCTACGCTCGATGATGAACAGACGGTCGCCGAACTCGCCGTCAATCAGGCGATGAACGATACCGGCAGTGCCGTCAGGCGAGCCGTCGTCAATCACAAGGATATGAAAACACTTTTCCAACGAGAACACGGCACGGATTATCTTCTCGATATTCTCCTTCTCGTTATATGTCGGGATTATTACAATACTGTCGCTTTTGTTCATGGCTGCTGCTTTATTCACGCGTGTTTTGTTCCTGCAAAAATAGCATTTTTATTTCATATTAAATACAATCAGGCCCCATAAATTCAACATTTTAGGAATATACATACAGTCTGCCAGCAGATTAGATATATGGAATGAGTGTTTACTACAACATTGGTTGCCATACTCCCCGACTTCTATCGAATTGCGATATGCCGTCTTTCACCTTCCGAAAGGCCGTCTATTAGAGCACAATTGATGGCTTTTTGGAAGGTGAAAGACGGCATATTGGAAAGCCATTGATTATCAACGGATTACAAACATGCAAAAAACAGCCTTGAAAGCATGCGTGAAGCGTGCCGAAAAAAGGCGAGGAAACGCCTGCGCCGAACACACTGGCACGCAACAAACTAAAGTCCTTTATATATTTTACAAATGCCATTGCCATCTTACTTTTTGACAGTTAGAAGTACAGCTCACAGCATGCCGGCATGCCGAAATGCAATTTTAACGGTTGCGAACAGCGCAAAACGCTTTCACTATGACGTCCGACAGTGTTTAAATTTTCCTTCGTTTTTCTTGCTGTTCTTATTCAAAAGCACTATCTTTGCAAAGATGGTTTCACTCCATATATTATATAACGGCCTTCATAAGGCAAAGGGCCTGACTGAGGCCGGCGTTTGTTAATGATAAATTTAAACTGAAAACATAAAATATCCGATTTTGAGCTATGGCGAAAACAAGACAGATTATCGAGTGCGTTCCCAACTTCAGCGAGGGACGCGACATGGCCGTTGTCAAACAGATAACCGACGAAATCGAGGCGTGTGAGGGTGTACGCCTGCTTGATGTTGACCCCGGCGAAGCTACCAACCGCACCGTTGTCACCTTCGTGGGCGAACCCGAGGCAGTAGTAGAGGCTGCGTTCAGGGCAGTAAAGAAGGCCGGCGAGGTGATAGACATGCGCCACCACCACGGTGAGCACCCGCGTATCGGCGCCACTGACGTGCTGCCCCTTGTGCCCGTAAGCGGCATAACGCTTGAGGAGTGCGCACAGCTGGCACGTAAACTTGCCGAGCGTATCGCTACGGAGACGGGCATTCCGTGCTACTGCTACGAGGCGGCGGCACTGAAACCCGAGCGCCG
>NZ_JACJJG010000173.1 GCF_016899855.1 Marseilla massiliensis | reverse complement strand
AGCACCTCAAGATAAAGAAATTCTGGGGCACAACAGAGAACGCCGTCCGCATACAAATCAGTGTGGCTATTATCACATACTGTCTTGTGGCTATTGTCCAACATGATATGAAGTTGAAACGCTCAACCTATGAAGTTTTGCAAATTCTCAGCATATCATTGACAGACAAAACCTACTTGCGTGACCTGTTCGACAAGACTAATTTCAATGATGTCAAAGATCTAAATGATCCCCTGATTCCGGGGCTTTTTGATTAATTGTTTAACTCGTCTCATTTTAACGGGACACTAATGAATGCTTTATATGAATTTGGATAAAGACGTTTTATATCTGACGGATATCCATGTAATACGAATGCAAAGGGAACATTAAAAATAAACTTACATTTACTGGCGACCTCCAATACAGGGTTGTCAAAATGGCCTAAAATAATATCCGGAAAAATGTTGCCTTGTGATAAGTAGGATTTTATTTCGTCAATCAGCCCATTGATAATTCCTTTACTATATCGTATTTTAGGGATTGGTTTATACATAGGTATTTTGTGAATAGATACGCCGTCAAGTTCATAAGACAAACTATGGTTTAACCGTTTGGTCAATGTGCCGTTGGTAAATTGTGCTATATAGTTAGGACAAAACTCAGCAATTTTGTGCAGGATTGTAGAATATTGCGGATACAAGTAAATCACATGGACTTGATGTCCCATTTTCACCCATTCTTTAGTCCAATAGTGGCAGACAGAAGAACTACGTATTGTTTTTGTCCCTTTTTCGTCAGGATAAACTTGGGTAATTAGTAATATATTCATCGGCATTATAGTATATTGCAGAAAAAAGAGCACTTTTAGCTTTTTATTTTCGTATGATCCACAGTGAAAAGTACATTTATATGGAGTTTAACAAACCATAATATAGCTTTATATAAAGGGTAAAACTTTCGGTTGAGATGAAAATCTTCCAATGGATTGTAGCCTAGTGGAGAATATAGAAGTTTAAAGCGTTTCCATAGGGGGTATTGTTTGCGTCTGAATATTGGAATGGGATTATTCCTGTTACACTTTCCGTAAAATCCTGGAGCAATATATGATTTAACGCCCAATTTACCTGCCCTTAGACCATATTCTATGTCACCGAATGAATGATGGAAATACGGGTCATTAAGTCCGACTATGTCAAATACACTGTTTGGAATAAGCACTATGTTCCCATTAAAAGTAGAACATTCTATATCTTGTTCTGCTAATGGGGCAACAATACTGTGCTTTTTGTCTTTTTTCCTTCCACCGTATGACAAATTACCTTTCTCATCAATGGTTGAACCTACAATTATGCTACGATTATCATGTTTCATTGAGCATTCTACTAATCGAGCAATAGAATCGCCCATCAAGACAGTATCATCATTCAGCCACAGATAATAATCCGGATGCGTTTTGGCAGCTTCAGTCCAAGCTTGATACATTCCACGATTCCAGAATAAATCCCCTTTTCCACTTATTATATGTGTATCAGGAAATTCGTCAAGCACGCTCTGCGCTGTTCCATCTGTACACCCATCATCCGTAAGAAAGACCTCTATCTGTATGCCTTTAACATGATTATTGTTAAGTGCTCGGAGGCAATTGATGGTTTTTGCTTTCCTGTTGTGTACGGTCAATATTGTAGCAATTGTTATTTCAGTTCTTTTCTGAAGCATAATCCCAATAAACTCTTTGTTTCAATACTCTGTTAGGTTGGCCTCCAAAAACAACACATTCCATATCATTGGATTTAGTTATAATGTTACCAAATGGTACTATTGTGTTCTTGGCCAAATGAACACCTTTCATTATTGTACATTTAGCTGCAAGCCAAACATTCTCTCCCAAATGAATTCCACGATTATCATTTACACGTTTTTGGTTATCAAGAGATTTTACGGAATGTCCATCAGAATCAATAATGGATATATCCCATCCCAAACGTACATTAGTGTCGCAGACCAAACTTTTAGCTATGGAAATCACACAGCCATAATTAGCGGAAAATCCATTCCCTAATATTATACTGGCATTGTTGCCAATATTTAATACCCCCCTCGAGCAATGGAGGCCTTCCCTATAACATCAAGGCAGGAATTATTGCCTATGCTTACAAAAGAAGTGTAAGCTTTTCCGTGATGGAAACTCCCTTCGCCTACTCCGATTTTCAGGCATGCAAATGATGGATTACGTAATATAACTGCACCTTTTGTCAATGTGCCAAATTTTGTATGTGGACCAATGATGGCATAAAAATTTAGCATATTCCGAATTCCGAAAATCTTATAATTAAAATACAATGTATTTATGCTTGTTTGTAAGAGTTCAGTAATATTCATATCTCTATCAAATTAATCATTAAAATGATAAACATTATATAATTATCCGTTTAAAATATCTGATTGAAATATTATTAATTATGCCATAAACATAAATCGATATTTTAGTTTTAATTGAAGGAGAAACCAAGTTTTTACCTGTAGTGCCAGAAACTCCAATAACATTTAGTGGAAATAGAGCGATTTTTGCTGGGCGTCCCATTTTTATCCAATTTAAGAATTCATTAAAACAGATGGTTTCAAAATACACGTGAGCAGTTTCGTTGATGTTATTAATTTTAGATGTGATTTTTTCATAATATTCAACTGGAGCAATAATTAGCCGGCTGTTAATTAATCTTTGCCTTTTCATTTTAATATTATGAATCATTAGTGTCCCGTTAAAATGAGACGAGTTAAACAATTAATCAAAAAGCCCCGGAATCAGGGGATCATTTAGATCTTTGACATCATTGAAATTAGTCTTGTCGAACAGGTCACGCAAGTAGGTTTTGTCTGTCAATGATATGCTGAGAATTTGCAAAACTTCATAGGTTGAGCGTTTCAACTTCATATCATGTTGGACAATAGCCACAAGACAGTATGTGATAATAGCCACACTGATTTGTATGCGGACGGCGTTCTCTGTTGTGCCCCAGAATTTCTTTATCTTGAGGTGCT
>NZ_JACJJG010000172.1 GCF_016899855.1 Marseilla massiliensis | reverse complement strand
CAACCCAATTATGAATTTTGAATTTATGAATTATGAATTAAAAAGTTCTTTCTGTCCTCAACGATGTCGGTTATGTTGGCCGACGCCCATTCTATCAGGTTATTTATCAGCGGAATAAGGGTCTGTCCGCGCTCGGTCAGGGTATATTCTACCTTTGGCGGAATTTCGGCATACACCTTGCGGCTGATTAGTCCGTCAGCCTCGAGCACCTTCAGAGCCGCAGACAACATTTTCTTGGATATGTCGGGAATATACAGTTTCAGTCCGTTAAACCGCAACACGCCATGCTGTTCCAGCGTATAAAGCACCAGCATTGACCATTTATCGCCTATTCTCGACAGTACGTTCCTTATCGGACAGGTTGGGAACAAGGCGTCATTAACCTCTGTTTTAAGCATATCGATTACACGTTTAATAAATTACGGAAGCACCTTTTGGTCTACAAAAGTAACCATTATGGACGAAACATCATGACGCTTCGTGTTAAACATTGTAAAAGTCTGAAATGCAACGTGTTGTAAACCAGCATTTGTAACCTCGGAGTAACCGGGTTTCATCAATTTCACTTCTTGCATGTCATACCGCGTTTTCATAACTTTGCACTGTCAAAAATAACAATAACATAAAGCAAACAAGATGAAAGAGATCAAGACTTTAAGGGAAGGCAGCAACTTTACGGCTGTGACCGTAGGCAAGTTGGACAAGGTAAGTGAGTATAGCCTGCCGCTCGGCGAGAGCGTGGTAATCAACGGCAAGGTGTTCACCGGCGGCGCACTGAAGTCAACAGGCATGGAGATGTCGCTCCAGACGTTCGCCCCGGGCGAAGGCAGCGCGTTCGTACATGCCCACAAGGAGCACGAAGAGCTGTACATGGTAATCAGTGGCGAAGGCGAGTTCCGTGTCGACGATGCACTGTTTGAGGTGGGCGAAGGCAGTCTCGTACGCGTGGCTCCGGCCGGAAAGCGTGCGCTGCGCAACACTGGCAACGGGCCTATGCTTGTAATGTGCATACAGTACAAGGCCAACTCGTTCGGGTCTGAAGACACTCCGGCTGCCGACGGAATAATCCTTGAGGACGAGGTGTTTCCCAATGGATTGAAGTAAACGAAAGATGAATGTCCGCAAAGCTACCATTCATTGGCAGTTAAAGGAGTTAAAGAAGTTATCGTTAACTGCGGTCGGCAAGTAGTTAAAGGCATAACCACTTCGCCTTACTCCGTCGGTTGTTAAAGCCGAATGGCTTGCTGATAATAGGCCGTAAAAGTAATGGCTATAACTTCTTTAACTTCTCTAAGTTCTATAACTTCATTATTATATGCGTCCTTTTACATTACAAAAGGCCGCAAACCGCAAGCCAAAAGGCCGTCTTTTACACGCTAAAAGACGGCCTTTTACAAACCCGCTGATTATCAATAAATTACGGAAGGGGCGCTAAACGGGGCGCTAAAAGTAGCCGGCAGGACAATACAATCCTGTGAAGATTTAGGGCGGAAGCCGTAATTTGTTTTACAAGTTCGGCTGAAATGCTTAAATTTGCACCGTATTTCAGACGTTATCAATCAACAAAACGATAATATGGGAATTAACAATTTACTGAAAAAGGCCGTTCTCATGGCCGTAGTCTTAACATGCCTTGGATGTGCTAAAAGCGTTGCCGAAGGCCTTGACAGACCAAAACTGGTTGTCGGTATTGTGGTTGACCAGATGCGCTGGGACTACCTTTACCGTTATTACGACCTGTACGGCGAGGGCGGCTTCAAGCGCATGATGAACGAAGGGTACAACTGCGAGAACACGATGATTAACTACGTGCCCACCGTTACGGCCGTAGGCCACACGTCGATATTCACCGGAAGCGTGCCGGCGATACACGGCATTGCCGGCAACGACTTCATGATTGACGGCAAGATGGCGTATTGCTGCTCCGACCCGACCGTAAAAGGCGTGGGCACCGACAGCGAGGCGGGCATGATGTCGCCGCGCAACATGCTCACGACGACCATCGGCGACGAGCTGAAGATAGCCACCGACTTCAAGGCTAAGGTAGTAGGCGTGTCGATAAAAGACCGCGCCGCCATACTGCCGGCAGGCCACTCGGCCGACGGGGCGTACTGGATTGACAACGCTACGGGCCGCTTCATCACGAGCACTTACTACATGGAGAAGCTGCCGGAGTGGGTTGTCGCGTTCAATAACAAGTACGGCGGCAAGGACGAGCGCCAGGTGTCATACTCTACTTACGGCAACCTGATAACCGAAGAGATGGCCAAGGCGGCCGTCGAGGGCGAGGCATTGGGAGCCGACGAGGTGACCGACATGCTTACGGTGAGCTTCTCATGCACCGACAAGGTAGGCCACGAGGTTGCCACTCACAGTCCCGAGATACGCGAGATATTCGTCGACCTTGACAAAAGGCTGGCCGACCTGTTCACGTATCTTGACCAAAAGGTGGGCAAGGGACAGTATCTTGCGTTCCTCTCCGCCGACCACGGCGCCGCGAACAACATCCTCATGCTGCGCGAACACGGCATTCCGGCCGACGGATTTGTGGCTTCAAAGAAGGCCAAACAGCTTGACGACTACCTGAAAGGCAAGTTCGGCGTGGAGCAGAGCCTGGTAAACTGCATCAGCAACTACAAGGTTTTCCTCGACCACGGGGCAATCAAAGCCCTTTCGCTCGACCTCGACGACGTGAAAGAGGAAGCCATCGAATGGCTCAAAGGCGACAAGCAGTACGCCTATGTGGTTGACCTCGAGCACGCAAGCGAGGCATCCATCCCCTCATTAATAAAGGAACGCATCATTAACGGCTACCACCGCCTGCGCAGCGGAGACATCCAGATGATTCTGAACCCCGCCAACTACGAGGTAAGCTCGGAGGTGATAGACAAGGGAACGACCCACGGCGTATGGAATCCGTACGACTCTCACATTCCATTCCTGCTCATGGGATGGCACGTACAGCCCGGTCGCACCGACGCGCCGACCACCATTAACGACATCGCCGCAACCGTATGCTCGCTCATACACGTGCAGATGCCTAACGGATGCATCGGCAACGCGGTAACCATAAATTAAGAATTAAGAGCGGAGAAATTAAGA
>NZ_JACJJG010000171.1 GCF_016899855.1 Marseilla massiliensis | reverse complement strand
ATTTCAAAAAACCGTGTAATTGACTATGTTTCAATAATTTCAAAGAACTATTTATCCACTTTTACGGGACAGTAGTGTTGCAATAATATCAATTAATCGGTATGCGAAAAACATTATAAGGAGCACATAATTTATAAAATTAATTTTGCTAATGGAAGATTATAAGAATAAAACAAAATATACTGTTTGCAAATCAACCTTATATAAGGTGCCATGTGTTGGGTATATTGTTCAATGCCGTAAGAATGATACTTTTGGAATAATATATGGGGCACGTGATTGTTATGAAAGAACACTGAGATACGATGGTATAATAAATCTTTTTTACTTTAAAAAGGAGAAATATATTACATATAAGCCTTTTACTATTGTTTCATATCTTCAAGAAACCTATTATAATTGTAATAAAAAAGAGGTATCCGATATTATTGCTATAAATGAATTTCAATTCATAAGTACTGATGCAAATAGCAAATCTAAACTTAGAGAAAACGGTTTATATTATACAGATAAAAACTGGAAACTTATGAAAAACGCTATTCCATTTATAGAAAAATCATTTGATGACACTTGTATTGCCATAATGCATCCTCAAATTAATCGACAAAAAAATTGTGTCGAATATTATGTTTCTATGTTTTTTGATATATTAATAGAAATCAATAAACCAGTTTCGTCAATTCTATCTTGTTACTTCAATTTAAATAAACTACGAATTTATGAAAAAACATTACCAATGAATTTTGTTGCAAATAAGATTTCTAAAATTCATAGATATGTAAAAAATTTAAATATTCGTGATGAAGCACAAAAATTTATATCAGGACATTCTGGCTACTTTAAATCTTGCCCAGGAAGTGATGATATGTTTATAATGACAAACTATAAAATGACTACCAGTAAAGATGAATTTATTAAAAGTTTGGTTACACTTGAAGAAAAAACCAATTATCGTTCATGTGTTGGAAGAGGATTAGGAGACGATGATTATGACAATATAGATGAAACTGAAACAGAGAAACTAAGAAATGAATTATGTGAAAATTATGACAAAGATAAACATTTTGCGTTTCTTCTTACATCTTTTATAGAAAATATCAGAGATAATACGGCAATATATAAAATTGCAAAAGACAAAATATATTCATTTATAAATAAAAATGATATTGAACTGTTTCATAAAATATTAAAAGAAGACAACTACAAAAGAATCGTTGAAGAATTTAACAAACATAATTACAGACTTGTATGTATTGACAGATAAATATAAATGCGTAGGGAATAATTACATACCATAAATTTTCGATTGTACTGACTTTCAATGAATGAGAATAGAATTTATTAGTTTTTTTGAGGACTCTTTTAACAACAGCACACATTGTGTCAAATTATCTAAAATTAAAATTTTGTTTTTAAGTATAAATGTAACGGCTTTTTATTAAAAATACAGATGTAAAGTTGTTTTTATGTTCAAAAAAATATATCTTTGTTTCTTGATTTCTAAATAATAAAATAGAAATATTTATGGAAAGAGAGAATGTAATATTAAGGGTATGCGGCGTTTGTGCTCGTTTTAAGAAAGTTCAAGGCGGTGACGTTGAAGAAGGATATTGTCAGATAGCAGACAGTATTTTACATAATAAAGGAAAAGTTTATATATCAACGGACGCAGAGGTATGTGTAAAAAACGGCTATTATAAATAGTCAAATTTATATATTGAGGAAGTAATTGCTTGTGCCTCCGGCCTGAACTATCCAGTTTGCCACTGTGGGGACAGGGGACTGTCCCGTGGAAGTTAATCTTTCCTTTCAACAACAAAGGTAAACATTAACTTTTATTTCCATTTGTGGCTTATCGTTTTTTATCTGCAAACTTAAAGTAGGGACGCTCGGTCTGAACGTCCGGGTAATGTCGTAAACATATAGTTATTGTTTATTTACATGGCATCATTTGGCCGCTCCCATGGTTACCTGGACGCTCAGACCGAGTGTCCCTACAGGTTGGATGGCAACGTTCTTATACCGAACTGATGTTTTTTAAATATTATTCATACAATAATCGCACCCTGATATGTAACGGGTGCGTTTTTTTTAGTAACTTTGCAGGGAGCGATTTTGCATCTTACTAAAACTATTTAAGACAAGACATACATTATGAAGACAAATTACGAAATCCGTTACGCAGCGCATCCCGAGGATGCGAAGAGCTACGACACCAAGAGAATCCGCCGTGACTTCCTCATCGAAAAGGTGTTCACGGCAGATGAAGTCAACATGGTTTACTCTATGTATGACCGCATGCTGGTGGGCGGAGCAATGCCCGTCAACGAGGAACTGAAGCTCGAGGCCATCGACCCTCTTAAGGCTGAGTACTTTACTACACGCCGTGAGGTCGGCATATTCAACGTAGGCCAGGGCGAGGGTGTTGTTAAAGTAGGCGACGAGACGTTCACCCTCGGATACAAAGAGGCTCTTTACATCGGCCGTGGCGACCGCGACGTGTTCTTCAGCAGCAAGGATTCGGCCAAGCCGGCGAAGTTCTACTTCAACAGCGTAACGGCCCACAAGGAGTATCCCTGCAAGAAGGTTACCAAGGCTGACGCCGTGGTTGCTCACATGGGTTCGCTCGAGATGAGCAACGAGCGCGACATCAACAAGATGCTCGTAAGCCAGGTGCTGCCTACCTGCCAGTTGCAGATGGGTATGACGGAGCTGGCTCCCGGCAGCGTGTGGAACACCATGCCCGCCCACGTACACAGCCGCCGCATGGAGGCATACTTCTACTTCGAGGTGCCCGAAGAGCAGGCCGTATGCCACTTCATGGGACAAATCGACGAGACACGCCACATCTGGATGAAGGGCGACCAGGCCGTTCTGTCACCCGAATGGAGCATTCACAGCGCCGCCGCAACCCACAACTATACCTTCATATGGGGTATGGGAGGCGAGAATCTCGACTATGGCGACCAGGACTTCTCGAAGATTACGGATTTGAAGTAAATCATTTATTTGGGAGTTAAGGAGTAATGGAGTAAAGGAGTTAAGACAAATGTCTTGCATGTTAAGATTTTCTTAAGACATTCTAAGATACATTCCTTCATCAAGGCATTTGTCTTAACTCCTTTACTCCATTACTCCTTAACTCCTTGAAAACAAACAAATAAGGAAAACAATGGACACATT
>NZ_JACJJG010000170.1 GCF_016899855.1 Marseilla massiliensis | reverse complement strand
ACCCAATTATGAATTGTGAATTATGATTTATGATTTAGTAAGCCTTCCACGGCAAGGCGGTACGAGTCGAGCCCGAAACCGCATATCACGCCGAGGCATGCGCACGAGATAAGCGACTTGTGGCGGAACTCCTCGCGCTTGTGTACGTTGGATATGTGGACCTCAACGACGGGACAGCGGAGCGAGCGTATGCAGTCCTGCAGGGCCACGCTGGTATGGGTGTAGGCGCCGGCGTTGAGCACAATGCCGTCGTAAGTGAAGCCTACTTCCTGCATCTTGTCGATAAGTACGCCCTCGATGTTGCTCTGGAAGTACTCTATCTCTACGTCGGGAAAGCGTCCGCGCAGCTCAGGCAGGTAGTCGTCGAACGAGCTGCGGCCGTAAATCCCTGGTTCGCGCGTGCCCAAAAGGTTAAGGTTGGGGCCGTTTAATACAAGTATTTTCATAATCGGACAAATTTGTTTAACTTTGCAATGGCATGGCGACGTATTGCCTACGCAACGCCGCTCCACGCTGCAAAAATACTAAAATAAATGGAAAACAAGGACAAAACGACGGCTAATATAGCCAAGGCATACCAGCGGTACATGCGTCTGGAGCGCAATTTTGCGCCCAATACCCTTGACGCCTACATGCGCGATATAGACAAGCTGCTCAAGCATTTACGCGATAGAGGCATTGACCCGACTGCCGCCACGCTGGCCGACCTGCGTGATTTTGCCGCCCGTCTGCACGACTTGGGCATTGGCCCGCGCTCGCAATGCAGGATACTGAGCGGCGTGAGGTCGTTCTACAAGTTCCTGCAGACTGACGGATTCATAGATGACGATCCCTCCGAGCTGCTCGAGTCGCCGCAGCTGGGCGAGCATTTGCCCGAGGTGCTGACCACCGACGAGGTTGACAGACTTGAGCAGGCGATAGACCTGGGCAAGTGGGAGGGCCAGCGCAACAAGGCAATCATAGAGGTGCTGTTCAGCTGCGGGCTGCGCGTGAGCGAGCTTGTCAACCTTAAGCTGTCCGACCTTTTCCTTGCAGACCGCTTCATCCGGGTGATAGGCAAGGGGCGTAAGGAGCGCCTTGTGCCCATCTCCGACAATGCGATAAGGCAGCTCCGCTTCTGGTTTGACGACCGCAACCACATGGACATCAAGCCCGGCGAGGAGGACTACGTGTTCCTTAACCGCCGCGGGGCGCACCTTACGCGCACCATGATACTAATAATGATAAAGCGGCTCGGCGCCGAGGCGGGTATCGACAAGACCATAAGCCCGCACACCCTGCGCCACAGCTTCGCCACGGCGCTGCTTGAGGGAGGCGCCGACCTGCGCGCCATACAGGCCATGCTGGGGCATGAGAGTATCGGTACGACCGAGATTTACACCCATATCGACACACATACACTGCGCCAGGAGATACTGGAGCACCACCCGCGCAACATGAAACGCTAACGTTCTGATATTCAGAGACTTTGTAAAAGGCCGCCTTTCGCGACGCAAAAGGCGGCCTTTTAGCTTGCGGTTTGCCGTCTTTTACAACGCGAAAGACGGCCTTCGGCATTTCATGTTTGCATCAGTGCAAACGGCAGACGGAGGTTGTGGGTATGCCGTTGGCCTGCAAATATTTGTTAAATTATCGTTTTTCGATAAATATTTATTGAAAAAATTTGGAGCATTAATATATTTACCGTACATTTGCATATCGAAAAACGATAAATAATCATCAAATAACGATAATACGGATAGAAGCCGTAAATACTCTCTCAATATAATAAATAAGTGTCGTAAATCCGCTGCCGCCTGTCAGTACGGCAGCGGATGACGGACAAAAAAGGCAAACATTACATGAAAAAGAAACTCAACCTGTTCTGTATTCTTATCTTCGTGGTGCTCGTATGCGACATTCTTTCAATGTCAAACGTGTTCATCGCAGGTTTCTCCAGCGGTATGCAGCATGCCATGGAGAACAGGGATATTGCCGAATCTAATTTTACCAGCATATCCTTGTTGCCGACAGAACTGTCGCAGGACAACGCTCAGGTCATGACGGATAAGGCCACCGGCGAATGCCGGCAGGCATGGCCTACGCAGCTGATAGTGCCCATGGACGGGCCTACGGGCTTGTTAACGGTGATTTTTAAGCTGCTCTATACGCTGCTGTTCGGCGTCTTGTCGGCCGCGGCATTCGTGTCGTTTGTCCTCTTCGTGCGCAATGTCAACAAGAACCGGATATTCATGCGGGGCAACTTACGGCTGCTGCGAGTCATGGGCTGGTGCCTTGTAGGGGCGGGGATTATCGCCACGGCCGACGGCTGTTACGACACGTATCTTGCCCAACAGGTGTTCAGCCTTGACGGATATAACGTCGACTATGGCTCGGCCGCAAACCTTTCGGGTATTATTTTCGGCCTCTTCTCGCTCGTAATGGCCGAGGCTTTCGCCATCGGTCTTAGGCTGAAGGAGGACCAGGAACTGACGATATAAGTAAATTAAGGAATAAATTGAACTGAAAGAGTTGATGAGGCTAAAGGAGTGAAGTACACGAATGCCTTGCCGTTTCACATTTTCACTTTTTTACCTTTTACCGTTTAAGATATGGGAAGAATAATAGTAAACCTCGACGTCGTGATGGCTAAACGCAAGATTTCGCTTGGCGAGTTGGCCGAGAAGGTAGGCCTTACCCAGGCTAACCTGTCCATCCTGAAGACGGGCAAGGCCCGCGCCGTGCGTTTCTCCACGCTCGAAGCCATCTGCCGTGAGCTCGAATGCCAGCCGGGAGACATTCTTGAGTACAGCGACGGCTGAAGTTACGCCCGCAATCTGTTATTATATGTAATAGCCGTTTTCGACTACGAAAGATATAAAAATTATTAAATTTGGCATAAAAACGGCAATCTTGAAATAATAAAAACCTATATTTGTAGAACCATTTTAAACAAATTTTTATGAAATTAAAACACTTGCTTGTGGCTGTCGTGCTTTTCATTACAAGCGCGGCAGCGGTTATGGCACAAGGCATGCAACTGCCGCCGATACCCGTCGACACAGCTGTGAGGATAGGCAAATTGCCTAACGGCCTTACTTATTACATCCGCCATAACGGTTATCCCGAACATCGTGTTAACTTCTACATCGCCCAGCGCGTAGGCTCTATCCAGGAGGAGGAAGACCAGAGAGGACTTGCACAC
>NZ_JACJJG010000016.1 GCF_016899855.1 Marseilla massiliensis | reverse complement strand
CTCATGGACCTGCACGACAAAATCCTGCTGCGGAAAAGGGCGCTCATTGAAACCGTCAACGACGAACTCAAAAACGTCTGCTACATTGAGCATACCAGGCACCGCAGCATTGACGGTTTTGCTTCCAACCTGATTGCAGGGCTTATCGCATACAACCTGCTTCCTAAGAAACCGTCACTCAATATTGACATCATTGATAAAAGCAGGCTTATTGCATAAGATTATTATACCGAACTCACGTTAAGTTATCTTTGACTGAGCATCTGTATCTTCACGATAAATTGTCACCCTGCCTTGTTGCGGCTGCTCACGTCTATGATGCTGTCCTTGCGTAGCGAATTTTATGGCACAAGTTTCGGGCTGAGTTATTCAACCCTGTTGCTTCCTCGTCGGACTTGTCAAACGGCAGCAGTACATTGAGGAAGCTGATGAAGCTTGGATGTTCACCGAACACTTTTTTTAAAGTCAGGTCTGTCTTTGGTTTGATGTACCTTATAACGACAAGTTATTATATACAATTTTCTAATGATAATGTGAGTTTTTATAGTATTGCTTATTTTTTGTGTTAAAAAACATAAATGATGATGAATATTTCAAGGATGAATTTATGATCGTAAGAGATTTTTACGTATATTTGCGAAAATTATTAAAAACTAATATCATGAAACAAATCATTATTCTGCTGCTTTTAATGGCAGTGTCAGTTTTTTCTTCTTGCGAAAAGTTCAATGAGGATGAAGTTGTTGAAAATAAAGAGGCTAACAGTACGTTGATTGTGCGTACAAGGGCGGCGGCGAATGACGGTACTGAAGGTGGAACGGAAAGTATAATCAGTTATCCTATAAATATATACGTATTTGACGAAAGCAATGAATGTGTGGCGGTTTCGACGCTTTCGTCTGCGGATGATGAGTTATCATTGAAGTTACCGGAGGGTATGTATGAAGTTTGTGCCGTGGCTGGAGCTTCTGCTGACTCGTATGAACTTCCGACACAAGAAACCGCGACTAAGGAAACTGTATTGACGTTGAAAGATGGACAGAAGCATGGTGATTTGATGACGGCGAACAATACTGTAACATTGGAATACGGAGGAACGAATACTTTGACTTTGGCGCTTGAGAGAAAGGTGATGTTGATAGAGTCTGTTACGATAAATAATGTGCCTGCAAGCGTAAGCAATGTTTCGGTAAGTATTCATCCGCTAAAAGCGAATTTATTGCTTGACGGTAGTTATTCTGGTGAAAATGGAGCAAGTGAGATTGAGTTGACCGAAGATGTAGACGATTCGACCTGGAAGAATACAGATGGCGTATATTTGTTGGAGGCAGTTGGACGGCCAACGGTAGAGGTGACGT
Source organism: Marseilla massiliensis (assembly GCF_016899855.1). Taxonomy (GTDB): domain Bacteria; phylum Bacteroidota; class Bacteroidia; order Bacteroidales; family Bacteroidaceae; genus Prevotella. The sequence goes on along the minus strand of NZ_JACJJG010000016.1, from coordinate 48,251 downwards.
TTACAATAAATGGTGAAACTGTGAGCTATTCATATACATGCGATAGAGAGCTGAAGGCAAATCATAAGGTTTTTATTACCGGCACATTTACCGGTGACGGAATCGAGATGACAGGCTCAATATCAGGTGTTGAGTGGGCTGAAGATGAGGAAATCGTGTTCGATTTCGGTGGCATGGAGTCTGGGGAGACTGATGATAGTGGTGATGTTGAAACAAGTGATATACCCACAGTCGGAACATTATATAATGGATGTTATGTTTTGAAGTCGGAAAATGTCGGATCTGAAACTGTTGTTACGTTTATGTCAGCAAAGTCGAAAAATGCTTTAGAATTTACGGATGGCGATCAAGAGTCAATGCGACAGGCTGTAAATGAAGCTATTTCTGAATTGGCAGTTGATGATATTACAGGATGGAGATTGCCGACAATGGAGGAAATGGAATATATTGCTGAAAATTTAAATACGATAGGAGAGAATATAATTGCAATTCGAAAAGAGTTGGGTAATAGTGCAATGGACATGTTAGTATACGGTTCATATTGTTATTATTTCCAAACCCAAGATAATATTATTTCTTCATATAATCCACAATCAAAGCAAGAAGCAGGGCCGACAAGCGGTAAGGCTTCGTTTATAGTTCGTGCATTTACTACAAAATCATATTCCAATTAAAGAAATTAAATAAAAATTAACGGCTGTCTTTACTGAATAATAGTTGAAGGCAGCCGTTTTGTTTTGTAATTTATTTTCAGTCTTAAGTTCAAATAAAGGCAATTTTCAGAGGTTATAGGTATTAAGTGAAAAAAATTTAGTAAGTTTGCAAATTAAATACTAACGAGATAATAATGGTTGCCAACTTGATCCCTTTATTGGGCTTGTCGCTTGCAGAACTTAAGGATGTTGCCAAGCAGCTTGGTATGCCTGCATTTACGGGTGGGCAAATGGCTAAATGGCTTTACGTAAGGCATGTACGTTCTGTCGATGACATGACCGATATATCGAAAGCGAACCGAGAAAAGCTGAAAGGCTTATACACGATAGGATGTATGCCGCCTGTTGATGTTCAAAAGTCGAAGGACGGAACGGTAAAGTACCTGTTCCCGACGATGAGCGGTAAATTTGTCGAGACGGTGTATATACCTGATAACGACAGGGCCACGCTGTGTGTGTCATCACAAGTTGGGTGCAAGATGAACTGTCTGTTCTGTCAAACAGGAAAACAGGGTTTTGAAGGAAACCTGACTGTCAGTGATATCTTAAATCAGATATATTCAGTGCCAGAACGTGACACCTTGACCAATATTGTATTTATGGGCCAGGGTGAGCCGATGGATAATCTCGACAATGTTTTGCGGGCTACTGAGGCATTGACGTCGGATTGGGGATACGCATGGAGCCCTAAACGAATAACAGTTAGCAGTGTGGGTGTCAAGAACAAGTTGTGCCGCTTTATAGAGGAAAGCGACTGCCATTTGGCAATAAGCCTGCATTCGCCAATACATGAGCAGCGCGCCATGCTTATGCCTGCCGAGAAGGCTATGCCGATAACCGAAGTTGTTGACATGTTGCGTAATTACGATTTCAGCCATCAGCGCCGATTGTCGTTTGAGTATATCGTGTTCGGAGGTTTAAACGATTCACCCATGCATGCACGTGAAATAGTGAAGCTGTTGAACGGTCTTGACTGCCGTATCAATTTAATACGTTTCCACCAGATACCTGGAGTAGACCTGCATGGAGCTGATGACAAGCGAATGGAGGCTTTACGAGATTATCTTACTGGACATGGCATATTCACGACTATAAGGGCCAGCCGCGGGCAAGACATTTATGCGGCATGTGGTTTGTTGAGTACGGCCAGGAAGGAGGCCGGCGGCAGCCTATGAAGTTTTTGGCGGCATGTGTTGCCGTAATGGCGGTAATGCTTTGTTCGTGTGGAGACGGGCATGGTTCGATGCTGCCCAAAAGTGGTGGGCGTCCGTATGAAGTCCTCGTGCTTTCAACAGGAGACGGCAACGCTTCAGGAATGATTAACAGCATTCTTTCACGGGATGTTGACGGTTTGCCCCAACCTGAACCCTTGTTTGACGTGTCGTTGACCGACAGCATACATTTCAACCAGGTTGCAAAGTTGGCACGAAGTATCATTATCGTGAATGTTGATTCAGGTCTATTCACCATGACGGGAATCAGGTACGAGAAGAATGTGTGGGCGAGGCCACAGGTGGTTGTGTACATTAATACTCCATCATGTAATGAATTGCAGACGGTGCTGCCAGATATGGCGAATGGGCTTGTCAACCTGCTTGGGCGCTTTGAGCTTAATGCCAGCATGTCGTTACTTACGGCGGGCAGCAATGCAAATGCCGGGGCAATGGTTGACTCGATGTTCGGATGTGCGTTAAAGGTACCGGCCGACATGAAGGCCTTTAAGCGTGGCAATAGCTTTATATGGGTTTCGGACAACGCACCAGGCGGAATGCAGAACATCTGTGTGTACTCGTATCCTGGAGTGGAACTTTCGGCACAAAGGGCGTTGTATGTGCGCGATAGTGTTATGAAGGAAAACATACAAGGCGAACGGCCCGGCAGCTATATGCGCACATCGGCGTTGACTGTCAAGAGCGGAACAGCCGTGGAACATGGGCGTACGGTGATGATAACACGGGGGTTGTGGGAGATGGAAGGTGATGCAATGGGCGGACCGTTCGTGTCTCATTCCATCGTAGATTCTTCACGGCGCAGGATTATAGTTGCCGAGGGGTTTGTTTATGCCCCAGGGATGAAGAAACGTAACCTGCTAAGGCAGTTGGAAGCGTCGCTATATACATTGAAGCTAAGTAAATGAACATGTTAAATATGACACGGACCAAGTTCGGCGGTATAAAGCATAAAAGTCTTATGTGCCGACGGTCACGACAATTTTAATTACAAAATAATCAGATATGGAAAACAGAAAAATACGTGTCGCCATCACTCACGGCGACACCAATGGCGTAGGTTATGAGGTTATATTCAAGACGTTTGCCGAACCAGCCATGCTTGATATGTGCATCCCCATTATATATGGTTCGCCAAAAGTCGCCGCGTATCATCGTAATGCGCTTGGCATACAGGCCAATTTTACGATAATAAGTTCTGCCGCTGAGGCTCATAGCGGCAAGCTGAATCTCCTTACTACGTTTGATGAAGAGGTAAAGGTTGACCTTGGCCAGCCTTCAAAGGATGCAGGAGTTGCTTCGTTGAAGGCGTTGGACCGTGCTATGGAAGACTATAAGAATGGTTTGTTTGATGTTCTTGTTACCGCGCCAATCAATAAAAACAACATTCATGGCGACGGCTTTGATTTCTGTGGCCATACTGAATACCTTGAAGAAAGGGTTGGGGATGGCAACAAGTCGCTTATGATATTGCTTAATGATATGATGCGTGTCGCATTGGTGACAACACATTTACCCTTAAAAAATGTTCCAGAAGCGATAACAAAGGAGCTTATAATTGAAAAAGCTACTGTTTTCAACCAGTCGCTAAAGCGCGATTTCCGTATATCCAATCCGCGTATTGCCGTGCTGGCCCTCAACCCTCATGCCGGTGATGACGGGCTTCTGGGCCAGGAGGAACAGGACATCATCGCTCCGGCCATCAAGGAACTTTCAGAAAAAGGAATATATGCCTTTGGCCCATTTGCTGCCGACGGCTTTTTCGGTAGAGGCAGTTACGATTCATTCGACGGTGTGCTGGCCATGTATCATGACCAAGGACTTGCGCCTTTCAAGGCTCTTGACGGTGGAGACGGTGTAAACTTTACCGCGGGGTTGCCCATTGTGCGTACTTCGCCCGATCATGGTACGGCATACGAAATTGCCGGAAAGAACATGGCGAGCGAGAGTTCTTTCCGCAATGCCGTTTATGTTGCGCTTGACGTTTTCCGCAATCGTGTTGAGTACGACGCTCCGTTGGCACATCCGTTGGAGAAACTGTACCACGAGAAGCGTGACGACAGTGAGAAGACAAGGTTCAACATACCTAAAGCGAAACAAAAGGAGAATATATAAGCTATAAGTTGAAAAAGTAAGGATTGGGAAAATATGTTCTTGCGGCTTGCGCATTTTTCTTGATTCTTACTTTTTGGCTTTTGATTAATTTGAATGCCATGAAAAAGAAGTACCAAAACATCTTCTTCTTGTTTGGTATTGTGGTGCTTGCCATAATGCTTACCCAGCTTGACTACCGTGAGGTATGGAGCGGCCTGAAGAGCGCAGGCTATTGGTTTTTTGCCGTTATTGCCTTATGGGCCTTTCTTTATATTTTCAATACGGCCACATGGTACATTATAATCAGGAGCGGGACTGATGGCAAGAGTAAGGTCAATTTTTTCTGGTTGTATAAGATTACAGTGTCGGGTTTCGCCCTGAACTACACCACTCCCTGCGGATTGATGGGCGGAGAACCTTACCGAATAATGGCATTGTCGCCAAAAATCGGTACGGAACGCGCCTCGTCGTCAGTCATTCTATATGCAATGACGCATATTTTCAGCCACTTTATCTTTTGGCTGCTCTCCATTTTGATATATCTTATTACCGAGCGGCTTAACTTTGCCATAGACTTGATTCTTGCCTCAGCCGGAGCGTTTTGTGCCCTTGGCGTGTGGTTTTTCCTTAAAGGATACCGCAAGGGCATGGCGGTGAGGCTTATGAACTTTGTTCGCCACATACCAGGGCTGAAACGTTGGGCGCGCGGTTTTATCGACAAGCACAAAGAGCAACTTGACACTATTGATCGCCAGATAGCCGCCTTGCATAACCAGAACCCCAAGACGTTTGTCTCGGCGGTGCTGCTTGAACTGGCTTGCCGCGTTTGTTCGGCACTTGAAATAATGTTCATCCTTTTCGTCCTGCCGGGAATTGATGTCACGTTTACGCAATGTATATTGATACTTGCATTCACGAGCCTGTTCGCCAATCTGTTGTTTTTCCTCCCGTTGCAGCTTGGCGGGCGTGAAGGCGGCTTTATCATGTCTACTGCCGGGCTTGCCCTTTCCGCCGGAGCGGGCATTTTCGTGGCGCTGATAGTGCGCGTACGCGAGCTTGTCTGGACTGCCATCGGCCTGTTGATGATTAATATCGAGAAACGGCACGGCGGTAAGCTTTCGACAGATTGAGGCGGAAGTAAACTTTTAGGGAAAGGAGCCAACCACAAGCGGTCCTGTTGGTTGGTTCCTTTTTGTTTACGGTTATCGACGGTATTGCTGTTTTTGAATGTGTATTGTCGGCCTACAGACAGAAAATATCGCGTGAAAAGAAAATAATTTTTTCGGCGACATGTATTGTCGCTGTGCATCGATATTTTTGCACAGGAAACAACAATCCGACTATGAACAGACAAATAGAAAGAACCATGTTGGGCTGCTTGGGAGCTCCCCATGACAGTTTGCGGCATATTGCAGTGCCGTTTGTGGCTTTTCGTCCAGCAAAAGGCCACGTTTCACCTGCCGAAAGGCCGTAAACAAGAAGCTCGCTGACAATCAATGAGTTAGCGGGCCGTATAAAACTTCGGTATAAATACAACCCCATAATTTGTCATTATGGAAAAATTTACGTATATTTGCAACCATAAGCCCGACGTGTCGGGCAGACATATTGGTGAAAGTGTTACGCTTTTATCCTCTCGTGGAAATCTGGTACATTTCAACTTGGACGGGGATTATGCGGCAACGCTCATCACTTGTTATTTCCATGCGGCTGTGTGCCGTATGGGAATATACAGGTGTGGGGTTGTTGTTTATTACGTCCAAGGGTTTTACCAGAGCCTCCACGGGATAGTAAGCAACAGGCTCCACACTTTCCGTTTATTAACCCTGCCAACCTTAATCGGAGCCTTATGGGAGGCGTAAAAACTAAACAATCATGAAGACAGACATTGAAAACATTGCCGAAAGAATTAACGAAGCACGGCAAAAGTACAAACCCGAGCACGTAAACCTGCTCCTTGTAGCGGAAGCACCGCCTTCGTCGTTAGACCGTTTCTTCTATTATGAAGACGTTAAAGATAAAGACTTCCTTTTTGTTGAATTGTCTAAAGTCCTGTGCAAAACCGACAACGTGGCCTTCATTCGTAGCAACAAGGTAAAAATCCTGCAAACGATGAAAGACGCCGGCATATACCTGATGGACTTGAGTGACGTTCCTCTGACAGAAGATGGCTGCTATGACACGTATGCAAGGTGTGATCTGAAAAGGCGATTCTTAGACAAGATAGAGAAAGAGGACGCCATAGACCGGGCCAATACCGTTATAGTATTAATTAAGGTGACAGTGTTTGACTACCTCTACAAAGACCTGAAAAAGGCTGGCTACAATGTGTGCAACGAGAGAATACCGTTCCCTTCATCAGGACAGCAAGCCAATTTCAGGGCGGCAATGAGTAAAGTGATTGAAAGCATGAAATAAGAATCAGAAGACATGTATGAAAATCTTGTGGATTATAATAGGCCTAATATACCTGTACTGCCTTCCAAAATCAATTGCAATGACCTATTTGTCAAGGGTAAAAACTGGCTTTAGGCCATTGCCACCTTTTCTCCATTTCATTTCAGTATGGTTGATAATGCCGTTGTTTTTGTCACGGCAATTCATGAACTCATTGAAAAAGTAATGACGATAATGATGATTATTGATATATAATAATCAAAATGAAGACTTTATAAAAAATGTCTTTTTGTAGGTGGCAATAATTGTTGTCACCTACATTTATTGTACACATTACGTCGTATTTTTACACATTCTAACAAAAATACGGAAGTGTTTGGGTGTTATGTTATACTTGCTTTTCTTTTAACAAAATACAATTTTCATATGGCAAGTGGCAGAATTAGAAATAAAATGTGTAACTTTGTCAGCTAAATGAACACTACTGAACTGCAGAAGGTAAAACAGCGGTACAATATCGTGGGCAACAGCTCCGGTTTGAACCGTGCTATTGACGTAGCCCTACAGGTTGCGCCGACTGACTTGTCCGTGCTGATTGTCGGTGAGAGCGGCGTGGGAAAGGAAATCATCCCTCGCATAATCCACGACAACTCGCCGCGGCGCAGGGAGAAGTATTTTGCTATTAACTGCGGTTCGATACCCGAAGGTACGATTGACAGCGAGCTGTTCGGTCATGAGAAAGGCTCGTTTACAGGCGCTATAGGCGAGAGTGAAGGTTATTTCGGCGTTGCCGACAAGGGTACTATATTCCTTGATGAGGTGGGCGAACTGCCACTTGCCACACAGGCACGTCTGCTGCGTGTGCTTGAGACGGGCGAGTATATCCGTGTGGGTGGCCAGAAGATAATGAAGACCGACGTGCGTATCGTAGCAGCCACGAACGTGAACATGCGCAAGGCCGTAAGCGAAGGCCGCTTCCGTGAGGACTTGTATTATCGCCTTAACACCATACCAATACAGATTCCGCCACTGCGTGATCGTGGTGAGGACATCATTTTACTGTTCCGTCTGTTCGTCATGCAGATGGCAGAGAAGTATCATTTGCCGAAAATAACGCTTACAGACGAAGCCAAGGCCGTAATGTTGAAATATAAGTGGCCTGGCAACGTACGCCAGTTGAAGAACATTACCGAACAGATGTCCGTGCTGAGTGAGAACAGGGTAATAGACGGCGACGACATACATAAGTTTATTCCGGAAGACGCCGAGAGCATGCAGCTAACAACGATGGCGCAAGGAGGAAGCCACTCGTTCGAGAGTGAGCGTGAGATTTTGTACAAGATATTGTATGAACTCCGTCGCAACGTCAACGATTTGCGCGGCGAGATGAACAGCCTGAGAAAGCAGCTCAATTCATCGCGCAGCGTGGCCGTAACGGATAGCGAGACTAATCTGCCGTCAATAATATCCAACCACGAACCAGGAGTAGCGGCGCCACAAAGGCCAACATCGGTTGTACAGGATGCCGTTGCCGAGGAAATATCCGAGCCAGAGAGCCTTAACCTTGAAGACCTCGGCCGGCAGATGGTAGAGAAAGCGCTCGAACGCAACGGCGGAAACCGCAAGAAGGCGGCCAAGGAACTCGGCATATCCGACCGCACCCTTTACAGAAGGATAAAGCAATATGGACTTGAAAAATAAGAAAATATCGCACGACAGGATAAATATTCACGTTATGTCACGCCTGCACAGGGTGGTGATGTTTGCCGTCATGGCAGTAGCATTGGTGTCATGCAGCGTTAAATACAGTTTTAATGGCGCAAGTATCGACTATTCAAAGACGAAGACCATTGAAATAGCTGATTTCCCGATACGCTCAAGTTATGTGTGGGCGCCGATGGGGAGCATATTCAACAACCAGCTGAAGGACATCTTCGCCAATCATACACGCCTGATACAGGTGAAGCGTAACGGCGACCTTAAGATAGAAGGCGAGATAACCCAGTACTCGCAGCGCAACAAGGCCGTTACCGCCGAGGGTACTTCTGCACAGGCGGAACTGTCAATGACGGTCAACGTAAGGTTTACCAATAACGCCAACCACAATGAGGATTTTGAGCGACAGTTTACGGCTACGTCTACATTCGAGACAACCCAGTCGTTTACATCCGTGCAGGAACAGCTCGTGACCGAAATGGTTGAGGACATAACCGACCAGATATTCAACGCAACGGTTGCAAACTGGTAAAATACAGATATACTTAAATGGATTTGGAGCAACTCATAAAACACCCTGAGCTGATGGACAAGGAGACGCTGTACGACCTGCGTTCGCTTCTTGCCTTGTACCCGTATTATCAGACGGCAAGGCTGTTGCTCCTGCAAAACCTTTATCTGTTGCACGACCCGACATTCGATGAGGAATTGCGGCGTTCGGCCGTTTATGTCACAGACCGTGAGGTGGTGTTCAATCTTGTTGAGGCCGCCCACTACAAACTACGAGCTGCCGATAAGCCAAAGGCGGAAGAACCACGCCGTAAAGACGACGGTAACCGTACGATATCGCTCATAGACAAATTCCTTGACTCGATACCCGCTGATAGCGAGAATTCCGTAAACCAGGGAAAGAAGAAGAGAAAGCCGACTCCAGCAGATGCGGCCATAGATTACGTATCGTACCTGCTTGAGACCGAAGGTGATGACGAAGCGGACCAAGATACCGAACGACCGGCTATGCGTGGACAAGATCTCATAGACAACTTCATCAACAATGACGGTGGTCGTATAGAACTTAAGGACGAGCCGGAATATACGCCCGAGTTTGAGAGCAATGACAAGAAAGAAGGTGACGAGAACTATTTTACGGAGACATTGGCTCAAATATATATACGTCAAGGACGATATTCAAAGGCTTTGGAAATTATTAAGCGTTTAAATTTGAATTATCCAAAAAAAAATGTTTACTTTGCAGACCAAATCCGCTTTTTGGAAAAACTGATAATAAATAATAAATATAAATAAACGAAATGTACACATTATTTGTAATCTTAATCGTACTGGCGGCACTGCTTATGATAGGTATAGTGCTCATCCAGGAATCTAAGGGTGGAGGACTGGCGTCAAACTTTTCTTCATCCAACCAAATCATGGGAGTTCGTAAGACTACCGACGTCATCGAGAAGACGACATGGGGACTTGCCGTAGCTATGGTAGTATTGAGCGTATTGTGCTCTTATGTTGCTCCAAAGGCAACCGACTCCGAGAGTGTAATAGAGCGTAACGCAACTGAACAGCAGCAGACAAATCCGAATAATCTGCCCGGATTTGGTGCAAGCCAGACTAAGCAAGCAGCTCCGGCACAACAAGGTAAGGCTGCTGAAAACGCTGCTCCTGCGACGCAACAGACAGAGGGTAATGCTGCTCCGACAGCTCCGCAAGCACCCAAAACACCCGCAAATTAAAGGAAAAATGAAAAAAATACGGGATTTATTTGGCTAATTCAAATAAATCCCGTACCTTTGCACTCGCTTTGAAACTCAAAGCAATCTAACACGGTGGATGTAGTTCAGTTGGTTAGAGCGTCAGATTGTGGTTCTGAATGTCGTGGGTTCGAGCCCCACCCTCCACCCAAGGGAAGACGAAGGCTAAGTTTTTGGTTTACAAGAACTTAGCTTCCGTCTTTTTATTTGGAATTATATTATAGATTTCTGTTTTCGTACTGAATATCTACTGTCCCTTGAAAATACTCCGGTATATGGAAACAGGCGTCACCACTTTTTAAGTGATGACGCCTGTCAATATGTTATTTTACATAAATCTTACTGATGTTGCTCACGGAGCAGATCGTTGACTGTCTTTACTGGGTTGAATGTTGATAATGGAACTTCAACGAATATTGTGCTCCAATTGCTCATCGCGCCATTCCATAATCCTGGTAGTTCGAGTGCCTTCAACTCACGTCCGTTCTTGCTCTTGCTGCTGATGAAGCCGGTTGTCTTATCAACATAGTCCGGCAGATTGAAACGATTGCCTTTGTAGTCTTTTACTGCACAAACAAGATCTACGGGATTAAAGTGTGTTCCTTCGGTAAACATCTTCATGTATTCGTCATTACTCTTGTCGATTTGACTGCTTTCAAGAATTTGCAGACTAACCGTTCCGTCTTGGTTATAGGTTAGGAATGGACCACCGCCAGGTTCGCCTACGTTTTTTACTACACCGCATACACGCATCGGACGGTCAAGTTTTTCGTGCAGGTATATTACAAGATCGGCGTCTTCAAGTTGTTTTATGTCGTTCTTGCGGCAGCATAAGTCACGCTGTACGAAACGTATTATTTCTTCAAGTTGTTCGTGGGTGTATTCGCCAGTATCAAGCAGACGCAGGTATTCAAAGGCTTTTGCCTGGAGCGTTACGAGTATTCCGGCTATCAGCTGTTTGTATGTTACCGTGTCGTCCTTAAGGCGATCTGGTACAACATTGTCAATGTTCTTTATGAATACCACGTCGGCGTCAATGTCGTTGAGGTTTTGTATAAGTGCTCCGTGACCGCCCGGGCGGAACAAAAGTGAGCCGTCTTCGTTACGGAACGGCGTATTGTCAGGATTTGCTGCTATTGTGTCAGTGCTTGGTTTTTGTTCGGAGAAAGTGACATCGTATTTAATTCCGTACTTGTCTGCATAAATGCGGCATTTATCGTTAACCTTTTTTTCGAACAAAGCTTTGTGTTCATGGCTTACTGTGAAGTGGATATGTGACTCTCCGTTTGAAGCTGCGTAGAGCGCTCCTTCTACGAGGTGTTCCTCAAGTGGTGTGCGTGGACCTTCCGGGTACTTGTGGAACAGCAGCAGTCCTTTGGGTAGTTGGCCATAGTTGAGGCCTTTTTCTTCAAGCATGTTTGCTACTACAGCCTTATAATTGCCGTCAGCGATGAGGGCTGCAACATCTTTTCCTTCGTTTTTAACGCATGCGGCGTTAAGCTCGTCAATGAAGGCGAATTTCTCAATATTGTCAAAATACTTCTTTTCGAAGTCAGTCTGAGGTTCATTGTAGTCTGCGTTCAGGAAGGCGAACATGTTTTTGAACATACGGCTTGCGGCTCCGCTGGCAGGAACGAATTTTACTATTTTTTTTCCTTGAGCTTTATAATCGTTCCATGCCTTGATATATTCTGCCCGCTCTTCGTCTGTAGGAGCTATAATGCCGTGACCGATACCGGCGGCAGCCTCTAATTTAAGGAAAGGAAAACCGTGCTTGAATTCTTCAAGTTGGGTTTCAACCTGTGATTCAGTAATGCCTTTGGCGGCAATCTGTTTTAAGTCTTCTTGTGATAACATAAGTGCTGTGTTTTTATTTAGGTTAATGATTTTTATTTTTAAGGAGCGTGAACTTCCTTGGCATAAATTTAGCTTTGGTTCTGTTTTCCTTGCAAATATAATGCTTTTTAATTAAAAACAGGTGTTCTGTCGCATTAAAAAGTTATTACTTTATGCAATAAAACTTACAAATTATAAATTACGTAATGCGAAACTGGTGTTTTTCGGAAAAAATATGTAAGTTTGCATATCAGTTGGCAAGAAGCCGACTGAAAGTGCATGTCCGTCAATAAACGGACATTGTCGCAACCAGGAATCTTGGCAGGTTAATTAAAAAAAGAAGCGGATGATATTCACTAACGATGAAAAACGGGAAATTTTAAGCCTTGTTCGTAAGTTACGTGCAAGTATCGGCTCATTGCTGAAAGAAGGTGATGAGGGCAAATTGTTTAAATACATAAAAAATGAGTTGAGAGGCAATAACGTAAGCCGCAATGTATTTGGGCTGAATCCGATATTGCTGAGCTTGCAGACTGCCCAAATCGCTGTAGAGGAGATAGGCTTAAAACGTGACGGTGTCTTGGCTATACTCCTTTATGCCGGTACAAATGCAGATGCCAAGGATAGTGAAGGGATAAGGGAGATATTCGGAGACAATGTAGCCAAGATAATACATGGTTTGTGTAAAATCCAGGAGTTGTATACAAAAAGTCCTGTTATCGAGAGTGAGAATTTCCGTAATCTTCTGCTTTCCTTTGCCGAGGATATGCGCGTCATATTAATCATGATAGCCGACCGCGTAAACCTGATGAGGCAGATCCGTGACGTTGAGAATGTTGATGCAAAGACGAAGGTCAGCGAAGAAGCAAGCTATCTGTACGCCCCTCTTGCGCATAAGTTAGGCTTGTATAAGCTTAAGAGTGAGCTTGAAGACCTTAGCCTTAAATACCTTGAACATGACGCATATTACATGATCAAGGATAAACTCAATGCGACCAAGAAGAGCCGTGACGCATATATCGAACGCTTTATAGCGCCGATTGACAAGAAGTTGAGAGAAGTCGGCTTCAAATTCCACATGAAGGGACGTACGAAGAGTATCCATAGTATTTGGCAGAAGATGAAGAAGCAGCAGTGCGGCTTTGAGGGCATCTATGATTTGTTTGCCATTAGGATAATTCTTGACTCTCCGCTTGAAGAGGAAAAAGTGCAATGTTGGCAAGTGTTCGCTATAATTACCAACATGTACCAACCCAACCCGAAGCGCCTGCGTGATTGGCTTAGTGTGCCAAAGTCAAATGGGTATGAAAGTTTGCACATAACTGTTTTAGGGCCTGAAAACAAATGGGTGGAAGTGCAGATCCGTACGGAACGTATGGATGAAATAGCCGAAAGGGGACTTGCCGCGCATTGGCGTTATAAGGGCATTAAGGGAGAGAGTGGTCTCGACGAGTGGCTGAACAGTATCCGCACTGCCCTTGAAAACAAGGACGACATGCAGGTTATAGACCAGTTCAAGATGGATTTGTATGAAGACGAGGTCTTTGTTTTCACTCCGAAAGGTGACTTGATGAAATTTCCCAAGGGAGCAACCGTGCTTGACTTTGCCTATCGCATTCACTCAAACATCGGCAACAGATGTACCGGCGCCCGTATAAATAATAAGGTGGTAACGTTCAGGCACGTGTTGAATAATGGCGACCAGGTTGAAATAATGACGTCTGCCACACAACGGCCGAAACAGGAATGGTTGAATATTGTTAAGACAAGCCGTGCCAAGGCCAAGGTTCGTATGGCCCTGAAAGAGCAGGTTATCAAAGACGGGGCTTACGCGAAAGAGATGTTGGAGCGGCGTTTGAAGAACCGTAAAATAGAATTTGATGAAAGTGTAATATCGCATTTGATAAAAAAGATGGGCTTCAAGGAAGCCAATGACTTTTACCGCCATTTGGCTGATGGCAGTGTAGACTTGAACCAGGCGATAGAGACTTATCAGGAATTGCAGCGCCATGAAGGCAATATGTCTGTGCAGGTGCCGGCGCGCAGCGCAGAAGAATTCAACTTTGACAACCCTAACGAGGAGCTTACGTATGCCAGTGATGACGTGCTCGTCATAGACAAAAACCTGAAAGGGGTGGATTATACGTTGGCAAAATGTTGTCATCCAATTTATGGTGACGACGTATTCGGTTTTGTTACTGTGAGTGGTGGAATAAAGATTCATCGGAAAGATTGTCCTAATGCTCCGGAGTTGCGTAAGCGTTTCGGTTATCGTATAGTCAAGGCAAAATGGAGTGGAAAGGGCAGTTCGCAGTATTCTACGACCTTGCGGATAATCGGTAACGACGATATAGGTATTGTCAATAATATTACAAGCATTATTTCAAAGGAGGAGAAAATAATGATGCGTAGTATCAACATCGACAGTAATGACGGCCTGTTCAGGGGAAATCTTGTAGTAAATGTCGAAGACACTTCAAGACTTGAGCAGCTTATCAAGAAGCTACGCAACGTCAAAGGCGTCAAGCAAATCATAAGGGTATAACAGTATTTCTTGAAAAAGTAATAGCGGAATGCCGTCTTTTATAACGTAAAAGACGGCATTCCGCCCTCCAAAAGACGGCAAATCGTCAGTCGGTTAACGGCCGGTTGAAACCATGTAAATGTCTTTTTGTATTTCTCTGTCAGCCGTCAGTCCGGTCCGAAACATTCTGGTTTACAGCAATTTAGATGATGACAGACATTCCGCCGGCGTGTCATGACAATGGCTTGCGGAACGGCCAGACATGTGTGACGGTCACTCTTGCCAACATCGCATTGACAGTCAGACTGATGTCCGTCAGGCTGTAACAGCCTTGTTCTCAGTAAGGTACATGCTCGGCTGACAGATGACAGAGACTTGCCGGACTTTTTTCTTACACAAGATTCACGGTAAGATATCAGTTTCCCGATGAAATGAACTTGTCGAGATACACAAGTCCTTTTTCCGTACAGCACCCACGCAGAAATACGATGATAAACGTATGGAAAATCTCGTTCAGCCTGTATTTTTCATACAGGCGCGTTTGCATCACGAAATTCATTGCGGCATCGCCCATTTTATTTATAATGTCGTAATTCAGGTCGCCGCGGAAAAATCCGTGTTCAATGCCCTTTTCCATGAATTCCTGCGAGCGCGCCGATTGTTTTTCATTATTCTCCTTGAAGAAGCGTACAATCCGTTCGTATTTTTCCATCTCTGTAAAAAACAATGGATTGATTGTTCCAAGGTCTTTCAGCTTTATCTTTATGAAATACGCTATTACGGCCATCTCGTTTTCAGCTGTCATGGCATAATCGGCAAGCCGTTTAGTCATAATCTCGTTCTCGTTACGCAGACACTCAAAGAGGAGGTCCTCCTTGTTGCTGTAAATCTCGTAAAGAGTGCGCTTCGATATGCCCAGCTCGGTGGATATGTCGTCCATGCGCACTGCCTTTATTCCTTTCTTTTTGAAGAAAGACATTGCCGTATCGAGAATTTTATGTCTCAAACTTTCGCGATAAGCTGTCATATTGTTCGTTTTACGCATAAGATTAAATTTTATTTGCAAAGTTAATAATTTATTTCCGTAAAAAACTATTTGGCTTCATATATTTTTATTACATTTGCAAGAGATTTCGTTACGATATGAAATCTTGCATTTTTCACACGTTAGAACATGATAACACGATAATTATGGTAAACATCACTAAAGAAGCCGCGCTGGAGTATCACAGTAGCGGCAAACCAGGTAAGATTGAAGTTAAACCAACTAAACCTTATTCTACCCAAACAGACCTTAGTCTTGCATATTCGCCAGGCGTCGCTTTCCCGTGTCTGGAGATACAGAAGACTCCCAATGACGCCTATAAGTACACCGATAAGGGTAACCTTGTGGCAGTGATAAGCAACGGCACCGCAGTGCTCGGACTTGGCGACATAGGGGCGATGAGCGGCAAGCCGGTAATGGAAGGAAAGGGCCTGTTGTTCAAGATTTATGGAGGTATAGACGTATTTGACATTGAGGTTGACGAGAAAGATCCCGAGAAATTCTGCGAGGCCGTAGAGCGAATAGCGCCTACTTTCGGCGGAATAAACCTTGAAGATATCAAGGCTCCAGAATGTTTCTACATTGAAGAGAGGCTTAAGAAGACTCTTGACATTCCCGTAATGCATGATGACCAGCACGGTACGGCTATCATATCGGCGGCCGGACTGAAAAACGCCCTTGAAGTAGCCGGCAAGGATATTGCGCAGGTGAAGATTGTGGTAAACGGCGCAGGCGCCGCGGCAATTTCATGCACAAAGCTTTATATGGCGCTCGGCGCAAGAAAAGAGAACATCCTAATGCTTGACTCGAAGGGGGTCATTACGAGCGATCGTGCCAACCTTACGGAGCAGAAGCGGATGTTCGCCACCGACCGTCGTGACGTGCATACGCTTGAAGAGGCCGTGAAGGGCGCGGACGTGTTTGTCGGCTTGTCAAAAGGTAATGTGCTTACTCAGGACATGGTACGCTCGATGGCCGACAAGCCTATCGTGTTTGCCCTGGCAAATCCTGTTCCGGAAATATCATACGAAGACGCAATGGCCAGCCGTCCTGACGTAATCATGAGCACAGGGCGTTCTGACTATCCAAACCAAATCAACAACGTAATAGGTTTCCCGTATATTTTCCGCGGTGCGCTTGACGTACACGCAAGGGCCATCAACGAGGAGATGAAGATGGCTGCAGTAAATGCTATTGCCGACTTGGCAAAGTTGCCCGTGCCGGACGTGGTGAATGATGCATACCAAGTCAACAACCTTACCTTCGGACCATTGTATTTCATTCCGAAACCAGTCGATCCACGTCTTATAACGGAGGTCTCGGCTGCTGTGGCCAAGGCTGCTATTGACAGCGGTGTAGCCCGCACGAATATTACGGATTGGGATGAATACAAGAACCATCTGCGTGAGTTGCTGGGGCAGGAAAGCAAACTTACCCAGAAGCTGTACGACACGGCACGTAAGCATCCGCAGCGTGTGGTATTCGCCGAAGGTATACATCCTACAATGCTCAAGGCTGCCGTACAGGCAAAGAACGAGGGAATCTGCCATCCTATACTGCTCGGTAACGACGAGCGTATCGCTAAATTGGCCAAGGAACTCGACCTCAGCCTTGACGGTATTGAGATAATAAACCTGCGTCATGACAACCAGAACGACAGGCGTGAGCGTTATGCCAGAATACTTGCGGATAAGCGCCAGCGCCAGGGATACACCTTCCAGGAGGCCAACGACAAGATGTTCGAGCGCAACTATTTCGGCATGATGATGGTCGAGACTGGCGAGGCAGACGCATTCATCACCGGTCTTTACACCAAATATTCCAATACCATCAAGGTGGCTAAGGAGGTTATAGGCATACAACAGGAGTACAGCCACTTCGGAACCATGCACATCCTGAACACGAAGAAAGGCGTGCTTTATCTTGCCGATACGCTAATCAACCGCCATCCTGACAAGGACGTGCTTGTGGATATTGCCCGTCTTAGCGCCAATACGGTAAGGTTCTTCAACGACGAGCCGCATATCGCTATGATAAGTTATTCTAATTTCGGTACCGATGACGGCGGAAGCCCGGCTCAGGTACATGCCGCGGTGGAGGAAATGCAGCGCCGTTATCCCGACTTGGCAATAGACGGAGAGATGCAGGTTAACTTCGCGTTGAACAATAACCTGCGCGATTCCAAGTATCCTTTCTCTCGTCTGAAAGGCAAGGATGTAAACACGCTGGTGTTCCCCAATCTTAGCAGCGCCAACAATGCCTACAAACTGTTGCAGGCAATTGACCCCGACACCGAGATTATCGGCCCGATACAGATGGGGCTCAACAAGCCTGTCCACTTTACAGACTTTGAGTGCTCGGTTCGCGACGTGGTGAATATCACGGCTGTAGCCGTAATCGACGCGTACGTACAGAAGATAAAGGAGAAAAAAGTATAATCAGTGAATGACTGGCCGATAAGGGTCCGCGATATAGTGTTACGCTTATCGCGGACTTTTTTTGTATCTGTTGGTGCGTGAAATGCCGCAGTTGTTAATAGAAATTTTCTGTATTCTCGATGAGTTCTGCATGTTTGCCATGTTAACGTGAATTCGGTGTAAATGCAAAAGGCCGTCTTTTATCGTGTAAAAGAGGGTCAACCGCACTGCAAGAGACGGCCTTTCGGAATGCGTTTTGCCGTCTTTTGAAAAAATATTTGCGGTTGATGTGGTTTTTCCCGCTTTTTTCTGTAACAAACTTTTGGCGTTTTACGTTTACAGTATAAAGACAAGGTAAAATAATATAAACAATAAATTAAAGCAAGATTATTATGAAAAAGTTATTAATGTTTATCGCAATGGCGGTGTTCTGCACTGCCGGATTCGCCAAGACTGCTGACGAAGTAATCAACGAAATCAAGGCTGCTACCAACGCTCAGGTGATTTCTTTCGATAAGGAAATGCTGAAGCAGCAGTTTAAGGGTAATGACGACATTCCCAAGGAGTTTTTTGATTCTGTCGACGAGGGTACGGTCCTAGTACTTGATGGCGTGCCAAGCGACAAGATGAAGTTGTTTAATGACAAGGTGGCCGGTCTTCAGGCGGACAATAGTTATGAGCAGATAGCCTCAGTGTTTGACAACGAAAGCCGTGTGAAAATACTCGGTAAGAAGGACAACGACATTATAAAGGAACTTCTTATCATAGTCTCCAACGGTGGCGACGGCGTGTTTATCAAGCTCAGTGGAAACCTCAAGCCTGAGGATCTGGGCAAGATTGTCAACGAGAAGACAATCAACATAAATTGATACGGCGGTAGGTTTTAGGTAAAATAAACGTGTTACATGCAGGTAGCCATGACGGGTGAAGAGTTCAAGCGAAGGTTTCTACCGCTAAGTCGCAAGTTGTACGGCGTGGCACTCTCCCTGTCTGGTGACATGCAGGAGGCCGAGGATATCGTGCAGGACGTGTACACGAAGCTTTGGACACGTCGCGACAGGTTGCCGTCCGATGTCAACGATGAGGCGTATTGCGTTGTGGTGACAAAGAATGTATATAATGACAGGTTGCGTGGGCGTGGCTCAGGGATGAGCTTCAGCCATGAGTTGCCGGCGCAGATTCCGTCGCGCAATGATGTGGTAGGCGATATCGAGAACCGCAACCTGGCCGACATAATGCGCCGTTGCATAGCGGCCTTGCCTGAACAGCAGCGCGAATTGGTTGTAATGCGCGACGTCAACGGGGCAGGCTATGACGAAATATCGTATGCCACGGGGCTGAGCATGGCAAACATACGCGTTACGCTGAGCCGTGCAAGGAAAACATTACGTGAACAATTCAATGCAATAAGGAATTATGGAAACAAGTAGAATAAGGAAACTTCTGGCGAAGTATTATGACGGTCAAACCTCGGAAGAGGAGGAAAGCGAGCTCGCGCGGTTGTTCGCAAGCGGTGACGTGCCGGACGATATGGCTGAAGAGCGCCTGTTCTTCGTCCACCTGCACGGAAGCAATGACACTTCCGGTGTGCCTTACGGCTTTGAAGAACGTCTTGAGGATATGGTTGACCGTCTTGCCGAGGCCGATGGCGCAGGCCGTAGTGCCGTTGTCCCTTTGCGCAGGAGGCTGAAGATTGTTGCAGGAATAGCCGCAAGCGTGCTGTTCGTTGCGTCGCTTGGATTCGGCCTGCTCAATCGTGTTGACAATATGCATACGCCGTCCGTGGATGACAGGATAGCCTTGGCTCAGGCGCAGGAGGCCATATTGAAGTTTTCGATGACGCTCAACAAAGGTCTTAACAGCATGGAGGCGGCAGGCCGTGAGACTAAGGAGATAGGCGAGAGAATGGACAAATGTTTGGAAATGACTAAAATACCTACAAAATGAAACACATAATATTGATTTTGCTGATGGCTGTCTGCTCAGCAGGAGTATCGGCTCAGGAGTCGTTTATCGACAAGTTCGCCGGCACGAAAGGCATAAGCTCCGTTTATATCTCGAAGGACTTGCTCGGCATGATGTCCGGCAAGAGCAGTGGAGACTATGATTTCGGGGTCGTGTCCGACAAGCTTACCAACATCCAGATACTTAATTCAGAGAACCGTAAGGCGGCGAAAACTCTGCGTGAAGGTTGCCTGCAGATCATACGTAACAACAAGTACAAGAAGCTGATGGACGTCACGGGAGACGGTGAACACTCTGGAATATACATGAAAACCTTGTTGAAAGACTTTCGGCAGTACGTCTTGCTGAATGTCGGCGACGAAGAGGTAAGCGTTGTAGTGCTTACAGGTAGCCTGACGTTACAGGACATCAAGAAAGTTATCGACAACTGACATCCGTGTGCGTATGTGACGGAAATATGGCTTACGGGAGTCTGACGCTATACCTCAGACTCTCGTAAGCCGTTGTTGTATCCCTGCCTTAGCCAGCCGTTCAGCTCCGTTGTATGTTTCAATCCGTAATCGGTCAACCGTTAAATAGCTACAAAAGATGTGACGAAATGTATGAATTTCGTAATAAAGATGTAACTTTGCAGCCAAAATATTGAAACGAAACTGTTGAAGAACAAACAATGGGAAAGGAAACTTCAGAACGAATACAGACGTCTATACTCAATGCGGCAGAGAAAAAAGCGTTGGTCTGGATGGCTCAGCGTTTGCCGGGCTGGGTTACGTCTGACATGTTGACATACCTCGGAGTGGCCGGTGCGGTAATCTGTGCCGTAGGTTTTGTCTTGGGAAACGTCAACGTCAATTATCTTTGGATATCGTCGTTGGGCCTTGTTGTCAATTGGTTTGGCGACAGCCTTGACGGCACGGTAGCTCGTGTCCGCAATACACAGAGGCCTGTTTACGGCTTTTTTATCGACCATACGCTCGACGCCGTAACAATATGTATAATGTGTATAGGGGCCGGGTTGTCGCCCATGTTGCGGCTCGACGTGGCTTTACTCGTATTGGCAGGATACCTTGCCCTGTCTATCTACACTTACATAGGCGCCATCCTTAAGGGTGAGTTCCGCCTTACCTACAGCAGTTTCGGCCCAACGGAGTTCCGTCTCGTCGTGATACTTATAAATACGCTGTACATGTACACATCGTGGGCGGACAACAGATTTGTGTTGCTCAATTATGAGTTCGGGGTGTTCGACGTGCTCGCTTTTGCCATCGCTGTGTTCCTGTTCGTCGCTTATTTCGTGCAGTTTACCAAGGACCGCAGCGTGCTTGCCGAGAAAGACCCGTTGAAAGTTAATAATGAGAAGTGAGTAGTGGCGGAGAATGAAGCAATGGATGGTATTTAGTGTGGACGGTTGTCCTGGCTTCCATTGTTCATTGTCCGTTTTTTATTTCATGTGATGCCATGTTGCGCTATATAGAGTTTGTAGTTAGCCGCCTTTTCGGAACAGGTGTTGACACGCTGGTTTTGTGGCTGTGTTCAACCTATGTGTTCGATACGTATTGGGGCGATTATGTCGTGTCGCCGATAATATCTTTTGAATTTGCCGTTATGAGCAACTTTCTGTGCTCTTACTGCTGGATATGGAAGAGCCGGATAGACAATCGTTGCGCGGCCGACTTTTGGCGTCGTTTTGCCGTATTCAATGTTTCGTCGGCTTTAGGGTTCTTGGTAAAGATGCTCTTCTTGCTGTTGTTTGAAAAAATATTCGGGTGGAGTGTCGTATGGTGTAACCTTGCGGCGTTGCTCATATCGGGTCTTTTCAATTATTTCATGGCCGAGGCGGTAGTGTTCGGCAAGAAGGCAATAATAAAAGTCAGGAAGTAAGCCGTAAAATATATACTATGTTTGGAACAATAGATTGCTTTTTGCCGTGCTCCGGTTTCGAGGCAGTAGAGAATACCTTGAGGCAGTTGCGCGGCAGTCGCATGATACGTCATATCAATCTGCTCGTAACGCAGGAGTTTGCCATGGACAACGCTGTGCCCGATGATTGCTCGTTTATCGTCGTTGACAGGCTGTCATCATCATCGGCAATGAAGAGCATTGCGGAAAGCGTAATGGCCGATTACGCAATGATGTTTTTGAAGGATGTGTCCGTAAGTCTTGGGCAGTATTCCATACAGCGCATGGCCCGTGTCGCTGCGGAGACCGATGCCGCCATGGTGTACAGTGACCGTCTGGCTTCAGGCGGAGGCAAGGTTGAGCCGCGTCCTGTTATAGATTGGCAGGAAGGCAGCTTGAGGGATGATTTCGACTTCGGTTCGGTTGTAATGGTACGTGGCAGTCTGTTGCACGGCTTCATGAGCGTGACGGATGAAGACGATTACCTTTATGCCGGTTGGTATGAGCTTTGGTTGTATCTCAGTCGTCATGGAAAGCTGTTTCATATAAATGAAATACTATACACGGAGGAGGAACGCGACAACAGGCCGAGTGGCGAGAAACAGTTTGATTATGTAAATCCGGCCAACCGTGATGTACAGATTGAGATGGAGCGTGCCGTAACGGCACACTTGAAAGCTGTTCATGCATTGGTTGACACGTCGTATTATATTGAGCCGGACTTCAACGAGCAGGATTTCGAGTATGAGGCTTCTGTTGTAATACCTGTACGTAACCGTGAGAAGACGATACGTGACGCGGTAGACAGCGCATTGTCGCAGAAGACAACGTTCAAGTTCAACGTAATAGTCGTTGACAACCATTCGACTGACAATACGACAACCCTTCTTGAAGCGTATGACGACAACAGACTGATACATATCATCCCGCGACGTACAGACCTTGGTATAGGCGGTTGTTGGAACGTGGCTGTTGACGATACCAGATGTGGCCGTTTCGCCGTACAATTAGACAGTGATGACCTTTATTCGTCCAAGGACACATTACAGACAATCGTCGATGCCTTTTACCGCCAGCGTGCAGCTATGGTCATAGGCAGTTACCGTATGTGTGACTTTGACCTTAATACCATCCCGCCGGGATTGATTGACCATGCCGAATGGACCGACGCCAATGGATGTAACAATGCCTTGCGTATAAATGGCCTTGGTGCTCCGAGGGCATTCTTTACTCCATTATTGCGTCAGATACGTTTCCCTAATACGAGTTATGGCGAGGATTATGCACTTGGATTGGCTTTCAGCCGAATGTATAGGATAGGCCGTATATACACTGAGCTTTATCTTTGCCGGCGCTGGGGAGGAAATAGCGACGCTGCGTTGAGTGTCGACAAGGTAAACGCTAACAATATATATAAAGACCGTCTGCGTACGATGGAGCTTATGGCCCGCAAGAAAATGAATGCAGGCGAGGGGTTCATTTTGAGTGACGGCTCGTTAATGCGCTTTTTCAACAGGCAGCTCGAGACGTGGAAGCTTGCCCGTTGCAATTACCGTGACTTACATGACGTACAGACACGTGACGTGAGTATTGGCGGGCAGAACGTAACGTTGCAGTTCAATCCTGCGCGAATCATGTCTACCGGGGCTTCAATAAGCAAGGATGTAATCAGCCACAGACCGTGTTTTTTGTGCAAGGCAAATAGGCCGGAGGAGCAAATGGTAAAACATCTTGACGATAGGTTTGAGATGTTGGTCAATCCTTATCCTATAATGCCGGTGCATTTTACCGTGCCAATTTGTGCCCATCAGCCGCAACGGATATTGGACAATTATCATGAAATGTACCGTATGTTGTTGCGTTTCGCTGGTATAACGGTGTTCTATAACGGGCCTCAGTGCGGGGCGTCGGCACCGGATCACATGCATTTCCAGGCTTTTATGCACGGCCGTTTGCCGTTGCAGGCCGCATGGCCCCGCCTTCAGAGAGAGCTTGTAAATATCTGTACCCTTGATAATGGAGATGATATATCGCTCGTTAATGGTTGGGTATGCCCGGCTATACTCATCCGTTCGCGCAATATGGATAATGGAATTGCTCTGTTCCGTCGTGTATACGAGGCGTTACCATTGCGTGATGGAGCTCCCGAGCCGATGATGAATATTGTCAGCTGGATGGTTAACGGCGTATGCCATACCGTTGTTTTCCCTCGTGCTAAACACCGTCCGGACTGCTATTATGGATATAACGGCAAGGCTGGCGACGCCAGATTGGTAACGGCGACATTGTCGGATAACAGCAGTCAGGCAGGGAATATACTTGTAAGCCCTGGCGCAATTGACATGGCGGGGCTCGTAATAACGCCGAGGAAGGAAGATTTTGACAACCTTACCCCTCAACAGGTGGCTGGTATTCTGCGTGAAGTATCCCTTGACGTTGTCTCTATGGATTATGTGGTAGACCGGATACGGCGCTCTGCGAGAGAACCTTTTGGCCATTCAAGTGTACCGCCTGAGCGGAAGGAACCTTGGGTGCAGGTCGGCATTTTGAGCTCGGAGAAGCTCAGCTTTGTGCTTAATGGTGATTATGTAGCCAAAGGCGAGGTGATTTCCGGAAGTCAAGAAGTTGCTTTTTCTGAAGGTGGAATACTTTGGAACGGCAATCTTTATCGTGAGCTTACTTTCTCAACGGATAGTCCTGACGCGTCATTCTCGCTTAAGGACGTGACCATTGGAGTAAATTTCCATTGGCAGCGCAAGGAAACGCAGACGTTCCGTGGCGTGCTTAAGCTGGTTGTTGAGGCCGACAAGGTATGCGCCATCAACTGCCTTCCTGTTGAGGATTATCTCGTAAGCGTCATATCGAGCGAGATGAAAGCTACGTCTTCGCTTGAGTTTCTCAAGGCACATGCGGTGATTTCCCGCAGTTGGCTGTTGTCCCAAATGGAGCGTCGCAAGCGGCAGGAGAGGGTAGGTAACGGCTTCTTCTCGTTCATCAAGAAGGACGACGAGCTGATTCGGTGGTACGACCGCGATGACCATACGATATTTGATGTCTGCGCGGACGACCACTGTCAGCGTTACCAGGGCATAACCAAGGCAAATAATAAACATGTTGAACAGGCCGTGCGTGAGACCAGAGGACGGATACTGACGTATGGCGACGAGATATGCGACGCACGTTTCAGCAAGTGCTGCGGAGGCATTACTGAGGAGTTCCAGTATTGTTGGGAAGACAAGGCACAGCCGTATCTTGTTGCATTGCGCGACGTAAACGAAAAGGATGGCGGCATTCCAGACCTGACGGTGGAGGCCGAGGCTGAAAAGTGGATACGCTCATGTCCTGCGGCATATTGTAATACGAATGACAGAAACGTCCTCTCTCAAGTCCTGAACGACTACGACCAGGAAACGTCTGACTTCTACCGTTGGCGTGTGGAATACACGCAGGACGAGCTTTCAGCGCTCATAGCTGATAAGCTGAAGATGGATTTCGGGCGTATAGTTGACCTTGTGCCTGTGCAGCGTGGGCGTAGCGGCCGTATATGCAAGCTGAAAATAGTAGGCGAGAAGCGCTCTTTCGTTATCGGCAAGGAGTTGGAGATACGCCGTGCGTTAAGCGAAACACATCTTTACAGCAGCGCTTTCGTGGTTGATAAGTACGATGTTACCTGCGGCGTTCCGTCGCGTTTTGTCCTTACCGGTGCCGGATGGGGACACGGAGTGGGGCTGTGCCAGATAGGAGCCGCGGTTATGGGCGAGCAGGGATACGGTTACGATGAAATCCTGCTGCACTATTACCGTGGAGCTGAGATAAGGAAAATTTATGGTTAAACTATGAATTATAAACTGAGAAAGAGCCCGTGGAGCTGGGTGCCGTCGCTGTATTTTGCCGAGGGACTGCCCTATGTCGCGGTGATGACGATATCCCTCGTGTTATACAAGCAGCTTGGCCTTACCAACGCTGAGATAACTTTTTACACGTCGTGGCTGTACCTGCCGTGGGTGATAAAGCCGCTGTGGAGTCCGTTCGTGGACATCATAAAGACCAAGCGGTGGTGGATTATAACCATGCAGTTGCTTATCGGCGCGGCTTTCGGGGGAGTAGCTTTCACCATACCCACTGATTTCTGGCTGCAGGGCACGCTGTGTTTCTTCTGGCTTATGGCATTCAGCAGTGCCACGCACGATATCGCGGCCGACGGATTCTACATGCTAGGCCTTGACCAGCACAAGCAGGCTTGGTTCGTTGGCATACGCAGCACGTTCTACCGCCTGGCTACTATTTTCGGGCAGGGATTCCTCGTTATGGTGGCGGGCAACCTGCAGGTGTTCTTCCGCGGGAGCATACGCTATTCGTGGAGCCTTATGTTCTACGGAGTTACGGGATTGTTCATCGCCCTGTGGTTGTGGCATAGCTTTGCGCTGCCGTGTCCCGTGTCAGACCGTAAGAGGCGCAATGCCGGGGCACGTGAGATATGGGCCGGGCTGTGTATGTCGGTCAGGACATTCTTCACCAAGTTTCCCACGAGGGAGGTGGTGTGGGCCTTTCTGTTCATGTTGTGCTATCGAATGCCCGAGGGACTTCTCGCCAAAGTCTCGTCGCTGTTCCTTATTGACAGCGGCAGCAACGGCGGACTGGGGCTGTCGCCACAGGAATATGGCTTCGTTCAGGGTACTGTCGGTATCGTGGGGCTTACCCTTGGCGGCATATTGGGTGGCATTGCGGCGGGGCGCGACGGGCTGAAGCGATGGCTGTGGCCCATGGTTTGCGCGATAACATTGCCCGACCTGGTGTATGTGTACTTAAGTTACGACATGCCTTCAAGCCTCGCCATAATCAACGCCTGCGTCTTCATCGAGCAGTTCGGCTATGGTTTCGGCTTCACGGCGTACATGCTGTACCTTATTTATTATAGCCGCGGCGAGTACAAGACGTCGCACTACGCTCTGTGTACGGCACTAATGGCGTTGTCGATGATGTTGCCTGGCCTTGTCGCCGGATGGCTGCAAGAGCTTGTGGGATACTTCTGGTTCTTCGTGATAGTTGTACTCTTGTGCGCCATGACGTTCGTTGTTGCGGCGTTTGTGAAGATTGACCCGGAGTTCGGGAAGAAGGAAAACGATTAAGTTAAGAGTGAAGAGTTAAGAGTGAAGAAGTTTTTTGCATACTTGTTCTCACTCTTTAATCATTAGGATATGTATTCTCGCGAGAAAAGAATTTACCGTGTAACGGTGTTGGGTAGCGTGGTCAACGTATTGTTGGTGGCGCTGAAGTTCGCTTTCGGAATCGTCGGACGCTCGTCGGCGATGATTGCCGATGCGGTGCATTCGCTGTCCGATTTGGTTACCGACGTGGTCGTTATCGTGTTCGTAAGGCTGAGCAATAAGCCGCAGGACGCTGACCACGACTACGGGCACGGCAAGTATGAGACTCTGGCAACGGCCTTCATAGGGCTGGCGCTGCTTGCCGTAGGCATTGTCATACTGTATGGCGGGGCGGAGAAAATCGTGTCGGCACTGCATGGCGAGGCGCTGCCGCGGCCGGGCGTGATAGCCCTTTGGGCGGCGCTTGTCAGTATTCTGGCTAAGGAGTGGTGCTACCGCTTCACGGTAAAGGTTGGCCGCGAGACGGGCTCGAGCGCCGTCGTGGCTAACGCGTGGCACCACCGCAGCGACGCATTCTCGTCCATAGGCACCGCGCTGGGCATTTCGGGCGCCATCTTCCTTGGCCCCCGTTGGACCGTGCTCGACCCTATCGCGGCGGTGATTGTCAGTTTCTTTATCGTCAAGACGGCGCTGGGATTGATGAAACAGGCCTCTGACGAACTGCTGGAAAAGAGTCTTCCGGACGACGTTGAGCGCGAGATACGCGAGACGGCAGAGGCTTGTCCTGGCGTGAGCGGGGTCCACAACCTGCGCACGAGGCGTATCGGCAACATAATCTCCATAGAGATGCACGTGCGTATGCCGGGCGGACTTACTCTGTACGAGGCCCACCGACGCGCCACGGACATAGAGCGTGAATTGCGCCGGCGCTTCGGCGAGGGTACGTACATTAACCTGCACATCGAGCCGCTGAAGGTCGACGGCCGTTACGTAGAGCCTTGATGGCCTCAGTGTGGCCGCCGCTCCGGCAGCGTGTAACGGCTTGCAGGTATGATTACACATTGTTCACAATAAGTGTCTCACCGCTTGCACATTGAAAAGCGATGAGGCCCTGTATTTTGCTCAGAATTTTTTATAAATCATTTGGGCGTGAATACGCCAATCCTGCGTGTGCAACCGTAACACGCTGTGCCGCTTGTGGTTATGTCGGGAAACGCCTTTTTGTGCAATGAAAAAGGCTGTCTTTCATGTAAAAAAACGGCTTTTTGTCTTGTGCGCAACGGCTGTTCTAATTGCGAAAAGCCGTTATATTCATTGCGAAAAGCCATCACTCTCAACCCTAAAAGCCGTTGCTATATTCTTTAACACATAATTCTTTACAAAAGCACAGCCGTTTTGCAATGTGCGTATGGCATTTTAATTCAGCGCAATTCCAGACTGCTCCGAATCCGTGAACTTTCCGTGCTGACATAATGAAAGGCTTTTCCGTATTTCGCATGACATATTGCAATATACGGAAAAGCCTTCGATTGGTATCGTAAAAATGAATGTCCGCATTTTGCCGAATGCCATCATTCTCTTTTATAAGCGGTAAAACAAACTGTCATTACGTGTCAAGCACGTAATGACAGTTTGCCTTGCCGGTTTAAAACTAAATGTATTGTCTTGGCAAAAAGCTGATGTTTATAACCGTAAAAGCCGCAGCGCGGGTTATGAGAGCACTACGTCGAGCACCATCATAAGCGTGAACCCGATGGCGAAGCCTATCGTGCCGATGTTGGAGTGCTCGCCTTCCGACATCTCGGGGATAAGCTCCTCTACCACGACATACAGCATTGCTCCGGCCGCGAAGGCAAGCAGGTAGGGCAGGGCGGGCGTCAGCACCGAGGCGAGCGCCACTACCAGCAGCGCGCCCAAAGGCTCTACCAGTCCGCTAAGGGCGCCCATCGTGAACGAGCGCAGGCGGCTGTTGCCCTCGGCACGCATAGGCATTGATATGATTGCGCCCTCTGGAATGTTCTGTATCGCTATGCCCAAGGCCATTGCCATGGCCGCCGCCGAGGTGATGGCGCTGCCCTGTTGCATGGCGCCGGCAAGCACAACGCCTACGCTCATGCCCTCGGGCAGGTTGTGTATTGTCACCGCCAGCGATAGCATTGCTGTGCGCGAGAGGCGGCTGCGGGGTCCTTCCGGCTTGCTGTTGCCTATGTGCAGGTGAGGCGTCAGGCGGTCGATAGCCAGCAGGAAGGCCATGCCCGCCAGCAGTCCCACGGCCGCCGGCACGACGGCCATGCGCCCCATGTCGGCGCACATGTCTATGCCCGGTATCAGCAGCGACCATACCGAGGCGGCCACCATTACGCCAGAGGCGAAGCCGAGCAGTGTTTTCTGTACGAGCGAAGGCATTGCGCCACGCATGAAGAATACGAAGGCCGAGCCAAGGATGGTGCCTAAAAACGGAATGAGAATGGTTGTCAGCATATTATGTGTATTGGGAAAAGATGTTATAAGTCGTTGTTTCTGAACCTGCCGCGGTATTCGCCCGGAGTCATGCCGGTGATATTCTTGAACATGCGGCTCAGGTGCTGTGGATAATCGAAGCCGAGCCTGTATGCCACCTCGGTTACGTCGGCTCCTGCGGCAAGCCCGTTCTTGGCCAGCCTGACGATATATTGGCGTCGCGCAGCAGGTTCTGGTCGAACAGCAACGCCCACCCCTTTATTTCTATCGCCCTACCGTTGTCTTCCTTACCGCCGACCTGTCCCGGCCCGACGCATACCATCGTGCCGCCACCAAAACCGTACTTTCCGCAGCCATAAGCCAGTTCTACCGAAATGTGGTCAAGCACGAAAATCGCGTACACGTCGTAGCTGTTAAGACTGCTCCTGACTGACTCCGCCTTGGAATAGTCGACCACGCAGACGGAAGGATGCCTCTCCTTCAAGCCTACGTAGCGGCCATAGTCATTGGCGTTTCTTATTTTAAGGATATTGCTCATTGCCAGATAAAGGTTTGTGTTATCATGCAAATATACTTTTTTTCGGGCAGAACATGTCCAGTAAGCTACGAAAACCGTAAAAATGGTACGAATCCGCAATGAATTGATACGTGTCGCACGATACCGTGAAGTATATTTGCAGCGTAGAAAGTAATGGCGCGCTACGGCGGCGGCAACGGTCCCGTCAGCCTGCAAGCGGCGTTCGGCTTAACTGTTAAGGATGTGTATATATTAAAAACATATAGCTATTATGAAACAGAAGAAAACAATAACACGCCGTGAATTCCTCGGTATTGCAGGCGCCTCCGGATTGGTTTCGTCAGGGCTTTCCTCCTGCACAAGTAGCAATACGCCTGGCGGCACACGGCAAGAGCCCATTGGCGAAATGACGTTCCGTTCCAATCCACGAACTGGCGAGCGTGTATCGTTGCTCGGCTACGGCTGCATGCGTTGGCCAATGATGTCGGCTCCGGACAGTACCGACAAGGTGGTTGACCAGGAAATGGTAAACCGTCTTGTGGATTATGCCATCGCACATGGCGTGAATTATTTTGATACAGCGCCTCCCTACGTGCAGGGGCTCTCCGAAGAGGCCACCGGCATTGCACTGAGTCGCCATCCGCGCAATTCGTACTATATAGCCACCAAGATGTCAAACCACCATCTTACCCGGCGCGGATTGCGTGGCCGTGAGCTTCGTGAGGCTTCGATAGATATGTACCGACACTCTTTGGAAGCCCTACGGACAGACCATATCGACTATTACTTAATGCATAATGTTGGCGGAGAGACGGGCATACCGTTCCTGATGGAACGTTTTTTCAACAACCGCCTGATAGATTTTCTTATTGAAGAGCGCAATGCCGGGAGAATACGCAACCTCGGTTTTTCATACCATCGTGATGTGCGCGTATTCGATTATCTGCTCTCGTTGCATGACCGTATCCATTGGGATTTCGTGCAGATACAGCTGAATTATGTCGACTGGCGCCATGCTTCGGGCATGAACTTCAATGCTGAGTACCTATATGGAGAACTGCGTAAGCGCAATATACCGTGTACGGTAATGGAACCTCTGCGTGGTGGGCGGTTGGCTTCGTTGCCAGAACACCTTAATTCGCGGCTGAAGCAGCAGCGTCCTGAGGATAGTGTGGCCTCATGGGCGTTTCGTTTTGCAGGTTCACACCCAGGTGTGTTGACGGTGTTGAGCGGTATGACGTACATGGAGAACCTGCAAGACAACCTGCGGACGTTCTCGCCGCTCGTCCCGTGTACGGATGGAGAGCTTGCTCTACTTGAGTCAGTGGCGGCTGAAATGGCCGGGTATGACGCTGTGCCATGTACGGCTTGCGAGTATTGCATGCCTTGTCCGTATGGAATCAATATCCCCGCAATCTTTACGCATTATAATAAGTGTGTGTACGAACGTAACGTGCCGTCATCGTCACAGGATGATGGTTACAGGCGTGCGCGCCTTGCTTTTCTCGTGGGTTACGACCGTAGCGTGCCCCGCCTGAGGCAGGCCGCACGGTGCATTGGGTGCGGCCAGTGCTCCCCGAACTGTCCACAGGCTATCAAGATACCTGAACAGTTGCACCGTATAGACCGTTTTGTAGAGCAACTCAAGCAGGAGACATTATGACCGCACTGCCTGTCCACTGAACGTTGGCGTATAATCCGCTTATGTTCTGTCTACAAACCTCTTCAGGATAGGGCCGTATCCGTCGATGCGGCGGTCGCGCAGGAAAGGCCACCAGCGGCGCACTTGCTCACCGCGTTTTAGGTCGATGTCGACAATGCGGCGCTCTTCCTCCGTGGCCGAGGCGCGGTACAGTATCTCGCCCTGCGGGCCGGCCACGAACGAGCTGCCCCAGAACTGTATGCCACCGGTATGTCCCGACGGGTCGGCCTCATGCCCCACACGGTTTACAGCCACAACGGGCAGCCCGTTGGCGACGGCATGCCCACGCTGAACCGTAGTCCACGCCTCACGCTGGCGCTGCTGTTCCGCCTCCGTGTCAGTGCTCTCATAGCCGATGGCTGTTGGGTAGATAAGCAGCTCGGCGCCGCTGAGCGCCATCAGTCGGGCAGCCTCCGGATACCACTGGTCCCAGCACACGAGCACGCCGAGACGGCCCACCGACGTGTCGATAGGCTTGAATCCGAGGTCGCCGGGCGTGAAGTAGAACTTCTCGTAATAAGCAGGGTCGTCCGGAATGTGCATTTTACGGTACTTTCCGGCTATCGTGCCGTCACGCTCGATGACCACCGCCGTGTTGTGGTAAAGCCCTGCGGCGCGGCGCTCAAACAGCGACGTGACTATCACTACGCCGAGTTCCTTAGCCAGTGCGCCGAAATATTCGGTTGAAGGACCTGGTATAGACTCTGCCAAGTCAAAGTTGTCAACGTTTTCAACTTGGCAGAAATACAGTCCGTTATGCAGTTCCTGCAATACGATAAGCTCAGCTCCCTCGGCGGCTAAAGCCCTTATTCCGTCGGCCAGACGTTGCATGTTGTCGTTGCGGTCGGCCGTGTTGTGTTGTTGAATTATTCCTGTTTTCATATATTTTTCTTTTTTAGAAGTTAAAGAAGTTATAGGAAGTTAGAAAAGTTAAAGCCAATAGACCCGTTGAATTGTGACTTGATGATGAAAAATTGTAGGACATATTGTCGTAATAGTTTCTGTTCCCACCATCAATTTTGGCATATTTTTAATTGGCGAGGCATTTGGCTTTAACTTTTCTAACTTCCTATAACTTCTTTAAATTCAGAAATATTGCATTGTGCAGCAGTGCAGCGAGCCGTGCTGGCGGATAACTGTGCGGCTGTCAATCCCGATGAGTTTCCTGTCCGGGAAAGCCTCGGCTATTACTCTTGCGGCCTCTGCGTCATTGTCAGGCTGGGCATAAGTTGGGTAGATTACAGCCCCGTTGATTATAAGGAAGTTGGCGTACGTTGCCGGCAGACGGTCTTCCCCGTCGTAAATCGGGCGCGGCATAGGCAGGCGGAGCAGTCTGTACGGACGGCCGTCGGCAGTGCGCAGCGCCTTGAGTTCAGCCTCCATAAGGCTCAGTTCAGCGTAATGTGAGTCTGTGGTGTCGTCGGTCCCTATATATAATAAGGTGTCGTTGGGAGTCGTACGCACGAGAGTGTCGATGTGGCCGTCGGTGTCGTCGCCCTCAAGGTGGCCGTGGTCAATCCACAAAACACGGTCTGCTCCGAGCGTATCTTTCAGCTTTTGCTCAATCTCCGGCCGTGTCATAGGCTGGTTGCGGTGTGGTGCAAGCAGGCATTGGCTGGTGGTGAACACTGTACCTTGGCCGTCGCTCTCTATCGAGCCACCCTCAAGCACGAAGTCGTTGTAGTCAACATATTCGCCGTCTACCACCTTATTTATATATAGGCTGCGGTTGATGGCATTGTCAAGTTCGGCTGGAAACTTGTCGCCCCATCCGTTGAAACGGAAGTCGAGCAGGCGTTTTTCCGTTCCGTTGGTCAGTGTAATGAATCCATGGTCGCGCGCCCAAGTGTCGTTTGTGTCGCATTTATGCAGTATTACACGGCTCAACTGACAATCTGTCAGCCTTTCTTTCAGTTGTATCATGACGTTTTCCGGCTCGGGAGTAACAACTATCAGGCCTTCATGGCGTGTAATGGCGTCGGCCATTTCCACATAAGTGGCACTGATGTCGTCAAGATATTCGCGCCAGTCTGTCCGCGGGTGTGGCCACGTCAGCTGTATGGCGCTTTGGCAAGCCCATTCCGCCGGCATTGTATATTTTGTATCGTTCATAGTGACTTGCATGGATTATGCGTGTTCATTTGTTTTACAAAGGTAATATAAGTAAGGTTAATTAGCAAATTAATTGTTGTTTTTTGCATCGTTTCTGCGCGTTTGCGACAGTTTGTCTGACTGTCAGTTGTCATCGTGCCATTTTCCCGTTGACTTAAATCAACTGGTTTGACGAATATCAAAATACATGCGCTAAAACTGAATTTTCGGCTCAAAAGCGTTCAAGGTAGCCTGAAATGGTATTACCTTTGCACCAGATAAAGACGAAAACAGGATAACAGGATGTGAAGATGCATCCTACATGTAGAACTAAAAAGAGAAAGGTAAAAAGATTATGAAAAGGATTGTTAACAGGATTTTGGACAGCAAGAAGTTCAACAAGTATTGTGTGAACGTTCTTAAAATGTACAATTACGGACGAGTAAACATGCCCGTATAAGGTTTTGAGGTAATGAGGTTTTTGAGATAGGAGGTTAAACCTTACAACCTGAAAACCGAAAATTGTCAAGACTACAGGGTCGGACTGATTTTATGGCAAAGCTGTAAAATGAGTCCGATTTTTTTTGTTTATAAGCTGCGGATTTGTTATTTTAGCCGTCATTATGAACAGAGTCAATATTTATCTTATCGCGTTGTGTTCGGCTGTCGTGCTTAGTTCGTGCGACTTTATGGAGCGCAACAAGCCGCTTGTCAACGAAGTTGGCAAGGCGGTAGTGTCTGAATTGCTCAGTGACAAACAGGCTGAAGAGCCTTCTGGCGGGGCTGCGTCCACGGCTTCGGCTGACGACAAGCTGCTCGGCCAGACGTCTCCTGCCGGCATGGAGGAGCAAATGCTGAGGCGTGAAGGCTACACGGCGTCGTACAACAAGACGACAAAGCTGCCCAACTGGGTGGCATGGCACCTTACGGCCGACCGCACCGAGGGCCCCGCAAAGCGCTCGGGCGTAGACTTTGAGGCCGACATGGACGTGCCCGCGCCGCGTGCCGAGGACTCTGATTATTACGGTTCGGGCTACGACCGAGGCCACATGTGCCCCGCAGCCGACAACAAATACAGTGAAAGGGCTATGCGTGAGTCGTTCCTGTTCACCAATATGTGCCCCCAGAACGGCAACCTAAACCGTGGCGACTGGAACGAGATGGAGATGGCTTGCCGCCGTTGGGCAAAGAAGTACGGCGGCCTTTACATAGTGTGCGGCCCTATATTATATAAAGGTAAGCACAAGACGATAGGACGGAACAAGGTCATCGTGCCCGAAGCATTCTTCAAAGTAGTGCTGCGTATGGGCAAAGAACCTAAGGCTATAGGCTTTATCTACAAGAACGCCGAGGGCAACAGGCCCAAAGGCGACTACGTGAATACCGTAGACGAAGTGGAGCGTATAACGGGCATTGACTTCTTCCCGTCGCTCCCCGACGACGTAGAGAGCCGCGTTGAAGCCACTGCCGACATCGGCGATTGGTAATGACGGGATTATGAAAGGCCACCTTTTGCGATGCGAAAGGTGGCCTTTTAGCGTCTAAAAGGCGGTCTTTTACAATCCGAAAGACGTCCTTTCGCAACCGTGCTGATTATCAGATAGTTATGTGTTTGCCTTTCCTCGTTGTCTAAACGCCCGTCCGTATATCTGCTGACGGGCGCTTCTCGTTGTGTCGTTGCTGATATAATGGTTGTCGTCGGGCCAGCGGTATAAGCATGTGAAGCGTATTCCGGAGTTAAGATTAACGTGCAAATAAACGTTAAAACGAACGTCGCCTTACGTTATCTTGTAACATTTTCTTCGTTAATTACGTCTAAACGGTAAAAAGAAAACAATAAATCATTAGGATATGAAAGCATATTTAAGACTTCTTGCCACTTGCGGATTGCCGCTCGTGCCTATGGCTCTTGTGGCTCAGGCCGTGACCGGACGGGTGGTTGACGACAAGGGACAGCCGCTGTCTTACACTAATGTTGTGGCCCTCTCGCTGCCCGACTCGTCGTTCGTAACGGGTGTCATGACCGACGATGACGGTACGTTCACGCTCGAAACGCCCGAGACGGGCCGCCTGTTGCGCTTCTCGCTCGTGGGCTACAAGACCGTTTACGCCGACCGCCGTGACGATATCGGCACTGTGACGCTCGTCCCTGCGGAGCAGGTTTTGGGCGAAGTGGTTGTCAAGAGCAACCTGCCCAAGACGCGGTTGAAGGGCGAGGGCATGGTGACTGGCGTCAGCGGAACCATCCTCGAGACGGCAGGCACGATGGAACATCTGCTCGACCGCATTCCAAACGTGTCGGCACGCAACGGCAAGATAGAGGTGTTCGGCCGCGGGGAGCCCGATATTTACATCAACGGGCGCAAGATGCGCGACGCCATCGAGCTGGAGCGCCTCGGCTCGGACAATATCAAGGATATCGAGGTTATCGCCAATCCCGGCGCACGTTACGACGCCAGCGTGACCTCGGTGATACGCATAACGACGAAGAAAGCCGTGGGCGAGGGCTTCAGCGTGAACAACCGCCTGTTCGGGGAGCTTAACGATTACGGCTACGTTGTTGGTCAGGAGCGTCTCAACTTAGGGTGGCGCAGCGGCGGACTTGACATCAACGGCACGCTGTCACTGTCGCGTTGGGCCAATCCCGACCCGAAACAGATACCGTTGATAACATATCTCGACAAGACGTATAACCAGCTGTGCGAGATAGACCAGGTGTATAAGTCGCGCACGCTGAACGGCCGACTGGCGATAAGCTATATGTTCAACGAGAACCACTCGATAGGCATCAGCGCCAGATATGACCGCCGCCTTAGCGACAACGGCGGCTGGATGAACTCCGTTTTCACGCAGGACGGCGACACGACCGAAACCCTCCGCAGCGAATATACGGCTCCGGTGCAGGCCACCAACGTGCAGGGCAACGCCTATTACGTGGGCAAGATAGGGCAGTGGAACATCGACTTAAACACTGACTGGATGTGGAGCAAGACCCGCAACATGATGAACACGTCAGAGGATTTCCGTGAAACGGGGCAGGCGGAGGAGCATAACGACGTGACGACGCAGACCGACGGGCGCAACAGTCTTATCGCCTCCAAGCTCGTTGTGACGGCTCCGCTGCTCGGCGGAAACTTCTCTTTCGGCGGCGAATACTCCTATTCGGAGCGAAAGACGGTGTACACCGTTCTGCCGAAAGACATTATCGACGACGACAACAGCCGCATAGAGGAGGGCATGGCGTCGGCATTTATCGAGTACGCAAGGCAGTTCGGTCCCGTAAACATGCAGGTGGGACTGCGTTACGAGAACGTAAACTTTGATTATTTCGAGGATAACGTTTACAAGGATGGGCAGAGCAAGGTGTACAGCAACCTGTTTCCCTCGCTCGCGCTGTCGGCTATGTTCGGCAAGCTTAACCTCCAGTTGGGCTACGCAGCCGACATTCACCGCCCTTCTTACAGCCAACTGCGCAGCAACATAACCTACGACAACCGTTACACTTACGAAGGCGGAAACCCCTTCCTGCTGCCGACGAAGAGCCATAACGTCAACTTTGCCGCCTCGTATGAGTGGGCTATGTTCAGCGCGGGATACTCTCACGTCATCGACCCGATGCTCCAGCACAGCGAAACGTACAAGGACGACCCTGCCGTTGCCTTGTTCCGGCAGGTTAACGGAGAGTCTTACGACAAAGTGTACGCCTCGTTCAACCTCCGTCCTGCGTTCGGAATATGGCACCCTTCGCTAATGCTGGGTATACAGAAGCAGTGGTTCAAGATGGACGTTCACGGCCATAGCCCGCTCGACAATCCCCTGGCGACGATACGTTTCAATAACACCCTTGACACGAAAATATGCCAGATATCGGTCAATATGGACTACCGCACGGCCGGAGCGGACGAGAACGTCTACATTCGCAAGCCTTCTTTTGGCGTTGACTTGTCGCTCTACAAGGCCTTTTTCGATAAGAAACTTACCGTACAACTTTATGCCGACGACCTCTTCAAGACTCGGAAGAACAACCTGATGATGTTCTACGGCACAATGCGCGAGTCATATTACATGACCCCCGCAATGCGTAACATCAACCTGACAGTGGTCTACAAGTTCAACGTAGGCCGCAGCAAGTACAAGGGAACAGGCGCCGGCGATGGCCAGAAGAGCAGGTTCTAAAAAATTAAGAGTTAAGAATTAAGAGTTAAGAAAAATACCTTTGTAGACACAACGGCAAGGCATATTTTCTTAATTCTTAACTCTTAATTCTTAATTTCCCGACTCTTAATTCTTAATTAATTCATTCTTTTCCCGTTTGTTCGTTATTTTTCGCTATCTTTGTAATGCGTTTTATTACGAAGAAATGATGTCAGATAAAGTTTATTTTGTCAGGGAAGAACGGCCCGAAGACCATGAAGCCGTGGCCAGGGTAGTAGAGTTTGCGTTCAGGGATATGGCCGAAAGCGACCACGATGAACACCGTCTGGTCGGCCGTTTACGCTGTTCAGAGGCTTTTGTGCCGCAACTTTCGCTTGTAGCCGAGACTAATGAAGGCGAAATTATCGGGCATATTCTAATGACAAAAGTGCGCATAGTGTCGGCCGAAGAGTCGTTCGTGTCGCTTGGATTGGCGCCTGTCTGCGTATTGCCTGCGTGGCAACGCCGTGGCGTAGGCAGCCTCTTGATACACGAAGCACACAGACGTGCCGCCGCGTTGGGCTTCACTTCCGCAGTATTGCTTGGCCATAAGGACTATTATCCGCGGTTCGGCTACCGTCCGGCAAGCATTTTCGGCATTTCATTCCCGTTTGATGCGCCTGGCGAATGCTGCATGGCCGTTGAGCTACTGCCCGGCGGATTGAAGGGCGTCAGCGGTACTGTAGAATATGACAAGGCTTTTTTCGGAGAATAAAAGTTGTTTTGTAAGCGCATTGGCTTACGTTATTTAACTTATGACATACCATGAAAATATTAAGCAGGAGGGGCAACGAGGCGCTTATGCAGTGTACGAAGACGGCGTTTATATGTTCAAGAAAGACGCCCGACGGACTTGAATACCTCGTCGGAAAGTGGTTGCTCGGACTGAAGCCTGAGGCTGATTGTGTGATGTGCGGCAACCAGTCGCCCATGGAAAGAGCGGTGTTCACTACGCTGCTTCAGCGTAAGATACCCGTGATATTGGCGCTTGCCGAAGCCATGCCGAGCCGTTTTGACGCTGACATTGAGAACGCTTTGCTCGAAGAAAGGCTACTTGTGATTACGCATTGTGAGCCGAGCGTGCATAATGTTACGGCCCGTTCGGCGTTCGACCGCAATATCCTTATGCTGTCATTGGCACAGAAAATCGTGGTGGGATATTGTTCTAAGGGAGGTAATCTGGAGCGTGCTTTGGCAGGTTTCGACAACGTTGAATATTTGGAGAACGGTCAGCCGTGGCTGAAACAGTCGGCTGACGGGCAGAAAGATGTTGCCGACGGAGTGGGGCATAATGCTAAACAAAATCCTGTAAAAGTTGATTGGAGTCGCAGTATAAAGCTTTTCCGGGGTATGATTTTCCTTGATTTCATGACCAATGGAGCTGAAAAGATTTTTAAGATAACTTACAGCCGGAGCCTTGGCGACGGTAAGTATTCGCGCGAAACGTTGTATTTTGACAGAAAGGAACTTGCCGAATTCAGCCGTATATTGGCCATTGTGTCCGACAAAACGGCCAATGGAGAGCCCCTTTTGCCTGAACTTACGGTACAATCGTTGAGCGGTGACGTGACATTCAGCGTAGAACAAGGCGACGGACGTGACTTTGTGAATGCAACCCAGGTCAAGAATTATCGCGACGGTAGCAGCCGCAGGCAGACAATATCAATGCTTATTGCAGAAGTTCCGCTCCTTGTGGATGGTGTAAATGAAGCCCTGGCGTCGTGGAAACGATAAAAAATTAAGAATTAAGAGTTAAGAATTAAGAAAATCGTTTGTCGTCAACCTTTTTGGCGTTAAATTTGTATGAGGTTTTAAGGTCATGCGGTTATGCGGTTTTTAGGTATGCGTTGATATCCGGAAATGCCGTGAGTGATAACAGGATTTATCACTATTGCCACTTTCTACAAACGCAAACCTATAACCGATTGGAACCGTAAAACCTTATAACCCAATAACCTAAAAAACGTATAAAGATATATGTCAGCAGGAAAATGGATAGGAGGTATACTCGGATTTATGTCCGGTGGAGCCTTGGGAGCGCTGGCCGGAGTGGCTCTTGGCGCGTTATTTGATTATGGACTGAAGGCCGTAAACAAGGATGAAGACCGTCGTGCGAGCGGTTTTGCGGGCGGGGACGATGCCTGGGAGCAGGCCCGGCGTAGGCAGTATTACGAGGGGCAGCGCAACAGTTTCCTGTTCTCGCTGCTTGTTCTGGCGTCGTATATCATCAAGGCTGACGGCAAGGTAATGCATTCAGAGATGGAGTTTGTGCGCCGTTTTCTGCGCATGAACTTCGGCGAAGCGGCCGTGGAGCAGGGTAACGCGATACTGCTGAAGCTCTTTGACGAGCAGAAACGCATGGACGCAAGCCGTCCCGGAGCGTTTAAGGAGACGATAAGGCAGAGTTGTGTGCAGATAGCCGCCAACATGGATTACTCCCAACGCCTGCAGCTGTTGAACTTTCTCGCAATGCTGGCGCAGGCTGACGGCAGCGTGCCCCAGGGCGAAATAGACGCATTGAAGGAGGTTGCGCGCTTCTTGGGGATGAGCGACAGCGAGGTGGATTCAATGCTCAAGCTGAGCGGCGGGACGCTTGATGACGCTTATGCGGTGCTCGGCATTAAGCCCGACGCCACTGACGACGAGGTGCGTCGGGCCTACCGTGCTCTCGCCTTGAAGCATCATCCCGACCGTGTGGCAGCCCTCGGCGAGGACATACGCCGCGCGGCGGAAAAGAAATTCCAGGAAATTAACGAGGCAAAGGAACGTATCTACAAGGCAAGAGGCATGTGATTTCATGCCCATTGATATGCCCTTTAATTTGGCCTGATGGCCGATGGTTTTGCAAAAGGCGGCAAATCGCAATGCGATTTGCCGCCTTTTGCGTCCTGATTAGCCGTCTTTTGAAAGCTAAAAGATGGCCTTTTATAAAATGTTGAACGTCAAGTTGTTATGCGAATGAATATCTATGGTCTTTTATTCTGCTTTTTTATGTGCCTCTATCCGTGTTTTGAGATTCGTTTATTGCCGTTTTATTATGTCCTTTTGGGCATATATCCATGTACTGGAAAAGCTTATTTTTCGGCTGTTTTGTTTTGGATTTATCTTGCAAATAGCTATTTTTGCAGGACAAGTAGCACGTTATGGATGGATTTATGGAAAACACTGACAAGTGGATTTATACAGACATGGACATGGAAAGGCGGGTGCTCGAGCTGGGCTTCTTGCCGTTCTTCCGTTGCGGAATACGTGGTTTCTCGATAGAGGAGATGACGGCTCCGGAGCTGTGGTTCTCCGATGAGGAAGACGGTCCGTGGGAATGGAAGGGCCCCGTGATACGTGAAGGTCACTGCGCATACGGCAAGATGTTCAACAAAAAGGCAGGATACGTGAGTCTTGAATGGCTGCCAGACCTGTTGAACTACCGCCGCTCGAGGCATTACGCTAAGGATGAGGATACTGCGGCGCTTGACGATGTTGTGCTGCAGACTATCATATCTGAGGGCAGTACTACGGTTAAGGAGCTTAGGAGGCTGCTCGGTTTCGTCAAGGGTAGGGGTCGTAAGAGTGCTTATGAACCTGTGGACGATATGCCTGAAGTGGGCAAAGTGTCGCTCGAACCCATACTTACGCGGCTTATGATGGGGCTGCGCGTGGTGATAGCCGACTTTGAGTATAACGTAGACAAACACGGACGGCCTTACGGTTGGGGCGTGGCGAGATATACTACTCCCGAGGCTTTATACGGGAATATGCGCCCCAATCGAACGCCCGAAAACTCGTTCGAGCGCATATATGGCCATTTGCGCTCGCTGTTTCCTGACGCTCCGGAGAAGCGGATAATGGATTTAATAGGGTAAAAAAGAGGACTTTTATTGCCATCGGTTTGCGTTCCTGATGGAATAAATGATTATATGAAAGACTGAAATTGCCACGTAACCGTCAACCACGTATATGCCAACAAGGTAAATGTCTTTAACTCCTCAGCGACCGTAGGGAGCGTTAACTACTTTAACTCCTTTAACTACAGATGAACGTGAGCTTTGCGCCCATTCATCAATACATCATAAATCGCCGTAATTCGGAATATCAGTTAGGAACGTGTACGTGTTGTTTTCATAGTCCATGCGGCAACAGTAGTGCTGCAGGCCGTTGCTTATGACGAGATAATCGACGTGGAGCAGCATGTTGTAGACCGATATTTGGTCGAACACACGCTGCGTAAGGGAAATGGTCGGAGCCTTGTATTCTATTATCATAACGGGTTGTGCCTCGCGGTTATACAGCACACTGTCGCACCGCAGGCGCTTGTCGCCAACGCGAAGCTCTACTTCGTTGGTGAGCAACGACGGCGGATAGCCCTTGTGTTCGATAAGGAAATGGACGAAATGCTGTCGCACCCATTCTTCGGGAGTAAGGCTTACGTACTTTCGTCTGAGCGAGTCGAGGATGAAAGGCTTGCCGTTCCGTTTCGTGATTTTTATTTCGTATTGTGGTAGGTTTAATCGATACATTTTATTAAATTTGCATTCAGAAAGCGCGCTTGCTGTCGGCAAAGTTACTCATTATTGTCGTAAAACGCTGACGAAAGCTGATTTTTTAGTTTTATAGTGCGCCGAAACAATATTTATATGGCAGACAAGAAGACCGTAACCTTTGAGAGCATTATGCGTGATTTGCACGCAGGCAAGTATGCGCCCGTATATATCCTGATGGGCGAGGAGTCGTATTATATTGACAAAATATCCGACTATATAGAGAAAAACGCCCTTGCTCCAGAGGAACGCGACTTTAACCAGTCGGTGGTTTTCGGGTCTGACGTCCAGCCGAACCAGATAGTAGACATGGCGCGCCGCTATCCCATGATGGCCGAGCGACAGGTCGTAATCGTCAAGGAGGCGCAGAACATCAAGAATTGGGAACGCCTTGAACGGTATGTCGAGAAGCCTATGACTACTACTGTACTTGTGTTGTGCCACAAGAACGGCTCGATAGACGGACGCAAGAAAATACTTCCAAAGGCGGCTGCCGTGGGAGTAGTCTTCGAGAGCAAGAAGAAACGCGAGTATGAGTTGCCGTCATTCATAGAAAATTATCTTAAACTTAACGGCCAGGCTACAATCGACAACAAGGCCGCGCAGATGATAGCCGACCATATCGGGGCAGACCTGAGCCGCCTGACCGGTGAGCTTGACAAGCTGCTTCTTTCTTTGTCGGACAACGACCGCCGTATAACGCCCGACATTGTCGAGACGAGAATAGGGGTGAGCAAGGACTTTAACGCTTATGAACTGCGTAGTGCCATCGTGAACCGTGACGTGTTGAAGGCAAACAGAATACTGAATTATTTTAACAGCAATCCGAAATCCGGCAACGCATACATGCTTGTACCGATGTTGTTCACTTATTTCCAGAATCTGCTAATCGCGTATTATGCACCACAACCACGCACGGAAGACAGTGTGGCTGGCTGGCTTGACCTAAAAGGAGGGTGGGCCGCCAAGGATTATGTGGCAGGCATGAAAAAGTATAGTGGCGTAAAAGTGATGCAGATAATTTCGAAAATAAGGGAAACAGACGCTAAAAGTAAGGGGTTGGACAACCCGAATACGCCGATAGGGGAGCTTTTACGAGAGCTTATTTTCTTCATTTTGCACTGAAAAACGCGTTTTTTCGGCTTCATTTTTTCTATTTCCTTATTTTTCTGGAACATAAAAAATAGGGGTAAATCCGTTAAGAATCAGGGACTTTTGCGATTTTTGACGCTCTCAGATTTGCGTATTTTCAAGCGTTCTTTCCCTGCCTTCGGAATATTAAAAAAATCCGAAATTTTGGTCTGAAAACGGTCTTAAAATTTAGTGTTAGCATGCGTTAACATTTAAAATTATATACTTTAGAAGTTTAAATATTTACATTCTATATACTGATTTGTTATTTTAAAATCTAAATTTAGTATTTATATATGTTTTTATTTTGTGCTTAAATATAGCTTTGTATATCAAAATATTTAAAACAATAAACCTTTATGCATATTTATTCACTACACATAATTACGGCGTAACTATAGCATTTTCAATGGATTACGTTCATTTTATGCATAAAAATTCAGTGTTATTTGCCATTTTTTCAATTTTCTTTTGCATAAACGTTCATTTTCAGTTATTATTAGTATAAATAACTTATTTACGGTGAATTAATTAGCTTTAATCGTCGGTATAATCGCTTTAAGTCTTATTTAAAGACGTAAATTTAAATTTGTTTGTGTAAATACAAATTTACAGAATACGTAAATTTAAATATACAAATGTAAATATATAAATTTAAAATTTAAATTCTCAAATATTCTATAGGTTTGTTGTGTATGTCAAAAAAATGATTTACCTTTGTAAAGTCTTAGAAAAAACGGCAAAATACAGCTTAAGCATAAGATTATGACAGAAATGAAAGACAGAATAAGGCAGATTATGGAAGCCCAACACATGAGCCAACAGACGTTTGCCAACTTTGTAGGAATCAATGCGGCATCGCTTAGCAGCATATTCAACAACCGTACCAAACCGACTCTTAATACGGTAGAAGCCATTAAGAGTAAAATGCCAAATCTGAATACAGACTGGTTGATGTTCGGGCGTGGTTCAATGTTCGTTAATGATAAGCAACCAGAGGAAGACGTTAGTGCGGATAATGGCGAACATGGAAGTTCTGCTCATTCTACGGGAGAACCTCATGTTGGCGATCTGTTCGGTTCATCCTCTCCCGAGGATACAAGAAATGTGCAGTACCGTCAATCTGGAACGTCCATACGTCCGGAAGTTAGGTATGTAGAGCGGCCACAACGTCAAATTACTGAAATAAGAGTATATTTTGATGACCTTACATACGAGACTTTTGTGCCAAAAAAGTAACTTTGGCCGTTATTCCAATGTATTTCTGTTGTTTGAATGTGCGGCATAATATATTATTATAAGGTTGCATGATGATGTCTGTATTAGGTAAAACGATACTTGTCAGGTTAAAGAATGTAAATATATGTGGTAGAACTTGAACCGCCAATAAAAATTTATTATCTTTGCAAAGATAAAACATAAAGGCTGAAAAGCGTGAAAATAAGAGAAGTGGTAGCAGCCCTTGAACGTTTCGCGCCTCTGCCCCTGCAAGAGAGCTTTGATAATGCCGGCTTGCAGGTAGGACTGACGGAGGCGGAAGTATCAGGGGCTTTGTTGTGTCTTGACGT
The DNA here is from genome assembly GCF_016899855.1 of Marseilla massiliensis. Lineage (GTDB taxonomy): Bacteria > Bacteroidota > Bacteroidia > Bacteroidales > Bacteroidaceae > Prevotella. Next base: position 3,347 of record NZ_JACJJG010000016.1, on the reverse strand, counting down.
GACGGAGAAAGTGGTTGACGAGGCCGTAGCTTTGGGCTGTAACCTCATTGTAAGCCATCATCCGTTAATATTCCGTGCGCTGAAGCACATTACTTATTCAAATGATGTGCAGCGTGCGGTGGCCAAGGCGTTGAAAAATGATGTCACGGTAGTGTCGATGCATACTAACATAGACAATGCCCGTGGCGGTGTTAACTTCAAGATAGCCGAGAAAATGGAGCTTGAGGGCTGCCGTTTCTTTGCCGGTAAAACGGTTGACGGTATCGAGTGCGGCAGCGGAGTGATAGGTGAATTGCCTGAAGAACTTGCCGCTGACGATTTCATTCTTATGCTTAAGCGTGTTTTTGACGTTGAGTGTGTTGAGTGTAACCAGCTGTTGCGCCGCCCGATAAAGCGGGTTGCCATTTGTGGAGGCGCCGGCTCGTTCCTTTTGGAGGACGCCATTGCTGAGCATGCAGACGCCTTCGTCACAGGCGAAATGCATTATCATGAGTATTTCGGACATGAACAGGAGATACAGATAGCCGTCATCGGCCATTACCAGAGCGAACAGTTCACTAACGAGATATTCAAGACCATTATTGAAGAAGCGTGTCCCGGAGTGAAAACTTATCTCACAAAGACGAATACCAATCCAATTATTTATCTGTAAATATACTTCCAAAAAATAACAAATAATCAAATATAAGCAGGCAAAAGGCGTTGATTGAGGATAAAATAGAGTATCTATCCAGGCTTGATAAACGTGTATTGCCGATTAAAAAAGTAATTATTATGGCAAAGAAAGACCCAACAGATTTGTCTGTAGAGGAGAAATTGAAGACTCTCTACCAGTTGCAAACCACATTGTCGGCCATTGACGAGGAGCGTGCTCTCCGTGGAGAGTTGCCCCTTGAAGTGCAAGACCTTGAGGATGAGATTGCCGGACTTACTACGCGTGTTGAGAAAATCAAGAACGACATCAAGGAGTTTGAGGACGCTGTAAAGCAGAAAAAGGCTGAAATCAACGAGGCGCAGGCCAGCGTTGAGCGTTATAAGACTCAGCTAAATGACGTCAAGAACAACCGCGAGTATGACACGCTGAGCAAGGAAATTGAGTTCCAGACGCTTGAAATAGAGCTTTGCAACAAGAAGATTCGTGAAGCTAACACCAAGGTTGAGGAGAAAAACCGCGACCTGAAAGCTACGGAGGAGCAGATAGCCGACCGCCGTCAAGCCCTTGACGAAAAGAAAAATGAGCTTGACGAGATTATGGACGAGACACGCGCCGAGGAAGAGCGCCTGAAGGAAAAGGCAAAGGAACTGGAGGTAAAGATAGAGCCACGTCTGCTCACCAGCTTCAAGCGCATACGCAAGAACGCACGCAACGGACTTGGAATCGTGTACGTACAGCGTGACGCTTGCGGAGGTTGTTTTAACAAGATACCGCCACAGCGTCAGCTTGACATCCGTATGCACAAGAAAATCATCGTTTGCGAATATTGCGGCCGTATATTGATTGACCCTGAACTTGCGGGAGTAAAGGCTGACAAGCAGGCCGAGGACAAGCCCAAGCGTAAGCGTGCAATACGCAAACGCACGGTAAGGAAAGACGAGGATGATGACTTCATACCCGAGGAGAAATTGTCTTAATAAACTTTTAAACTAAAAATAAACCATGAAACAAACAAAACAACAGAATGGGAACATTGTCGCCATCATTGCGATGATGTTCCTTTACGCCATGATAGCGTTCGTTACCAACCTGGCGGCACCGATTGGCGTAATTTGGAAAAACCAGCCTGAGTTAATGGGAAGCAACATGCTCGGCATGATGGGTAACATGATGAACTTCCTTGCTTACTTGTTTATGGGAATACCGGCAGGCAAGTTGCTCGTGAAGATCGGCTACAAGAAAACGGCTCTTGCCGCCATCGCCGTTGGATTTATCGGCGTATTTATTCAGTATCTGTCAGGCTTCCCGACGGGTTTAGCGGGCTTCTGGGTTTATTTGCTCGGAGCTTTTATCAGCGGTTTTTCCGTATGTATGCTCAATACTGTTGTTAACCCCATGCTTAACCTGTTAGGAGGCGGCGGCAATCGAGGCAACCAGCTTAACCTTATCGGCGGAACGTGCAATTCGCTTGCAGGTACGCTTACCCCTATGCTTGTGGGTGCACTTGTAGGAACGGTTACCAAGGACACGGCCATTAGTGACGTCAATCTTGTGCTTTATATAGCCATGGTGGTGTTCGCGTGCGCTTTCTTGATACTGTCGTTCACTCCTATCGCCGATCCCGAAATGGGAAAGACAACGCAGGATACCGTGTTCGAGCATAGTCCTTGGGCTTTCCGCCATTGTACTCTTGGCGTTATCGGTATATTTGTTTACGTGGGTATTGAGATAGGAATACCCGGAACCCTTAATTTCTATATTTCCGACATGTCCGATAAGGGCGCCGGAGTGCTGGGCGATGCGGCTGCCATAGGCGGGTTCGTTGCCGGAACTTATTGGCTGCTCATGCTTGTCGGGCGTTTTGTGGCAGGTTTCATTGCCGACAAGGTGTCAAGCCGTGTAATGATGATGACCGTTTCAACAGTTGCGATAATCCTCATTCTTGCGGCAATGTTCTCGTCGAAGGGCACTACTACTTCAATGCCCGTATTCACCGGTTCGTCCTTCGCCATGGTTACAGTGCCTATAAGCGCTCTCCTGCTTGTGCTCTGCGGACTTTGCACATCGGTAATGTGGGCGAGCATATTCAATCTCGCAACCGAAGGACTCGGTAAGTACACGGCCGCTGCATCAGGTATTTTCATGATGATGGTTGTAGGCGGTGGCGTGCTTCCGCTCGTGCAGAACTACATTGCCGACAAGGCTGGATATATGATTTCATACATTGTTCCGCTTATAGCCTTGGCATATCTCCTGTTCTACGCCGTTTACGGATGCAAGAACGTAAACAAGGATATCCCGGTAGACTGATCAATCGTGGCTACGTAAAAAGCGCATGGCCGTTATATGCCTTGCGTTCATTGTAATGGTAATACTCCCTTGCGCCGCCTTTATCGGGTGCGGGGGAGTATTGTTTTTTATGTCTCTCTTGTGTTTCTGTCATGTATTCTGTTTATTATGGTATAATGGCTTCATCAGGTATGTATTACTACATCCCATAATCCGGCCTGACTGCTGATGAACGGGTAATGTTGTATAGGCCATGATCTTAATGCGCTATAATTTCCGAAAAACATCTTTCATCTTTCACTTCATGATGTAATTTATTAATAGTATGTCTTGTCCTGGCAAAAGTTGACACATTTATGAACAATAAAAAATGTGTAAAACAATGCGAAAGAGTCCAACAAAG
>NZ_JACJJG010000169.1 GCF_016899855.1 Marseilla massiliensis | reverse complement strand
CCGCCACGCTTGTACAGCCAAGGGGCTTCCTCATAGAGTGTCGGGCGTTCCGGTATGTTGCCCTCACGGCGTCCGAACGCCTCCTCGGTCATGGGCACTGCCGCTATGTCTCCCGAATAGGAAATCATGTCTTCGTTTAGTTTTACGTAATAGCAGAACGGATTTCCCCAGTAAAGATACGCTTGTCCGTCATCGTCAATCATCACCGTAGGGTCAATGTCTCCCTTCCCGCTCGACACAAGAGGCTTGCCCAGCGGGTCGTGGAATGGGCCGTATGGACTGTCGGCTACGGCCACGCCGATGGCTCCTCCGCCGCCTTTCATCGTTACCGGCACGTAGGCATAGAACTTGCCGTCGCGCTCAACGCACTGCATTGCCCATGCGTCTCCTTGCGCCCATCCGAACGTCTTGTAGGACAGCACCGTGCCGTGGTCGGTCCAGTTGACCATGTCTTCGGTGGAATATAGTTTCCAGTCGTTCATCGTAAACCATGTTGACTCGTCTTCGTCGTGGCTCGTGTACAGGTACATACGTCCGTTGTACACCATCGGCGCAGGGTCGGCGGTGTATGCGGTCTGTACTATCGGGTTCTGAGCCAAAGCCTGAACGGCGTACATTGCGGCAGCCAACACAGGCAAAAACTTTACATTGCTCATTGTTTTTATCAGTTTAAGGTTTTATATTACAGGATACAAAGATAGTAAAAAATACACTTAATACAAAATGAAAACCAAGAAAATGCTTTTCAATATTTTGCCACCATGTTTGCAAAAGGCCGTATTTCACGTTACGAAAGGCCGTCTTTTACACAACAAAAGGCCATCTTTTAGCTTGTAAAAGACGGCCTTTCGTAACCTTGTCTGTAATTTGCTGACTTACAGTAAGATACGGCATACGCTGAAGCGGAGCGTCATTTCATGAAGCGTGAGGTGTCAATCTCCTTGTGTTCCTTTTCCTTATAGCTGCCGAAAGCGTAGCTGAAGGTCACTCCTACGTGGCGGAAGCTCGACATCTTCATGTTGAAGTCCTGCCCACGGAAGCGGATGTAAGGGTCAATGTGCGACGTCTCGAATATGTCGTTGCAGTACACTTTCAGCGTGGCGCGCTTGTTCTTGAGGAACCTCAGCTGCACTGCGGCGTCCACACGGCCCGCCGCTGGCAGGTCGTAATTGCCCTGTATGGCCTTTGTCTGCACCTGCCCGTTGAGCGAAAGGACTATTTCGGGGTTCTTGGAGATGGTGAACTCGTTTTTCAGAGAGAATATCCCGAGCAGCTTGGAGCGGTCGAAGGGTATGTCGTAGAAGTCGCTGTCCTTATGTTTCATCCATATTCCCATGGCCGTAAAGTTGCCGCTGTACCAGCCGCCGAGCTTCAGCGGAACCGTCGCCATAAGCCCCGCCTGCTGTTGGAAGTCGAAGTTCACCCAGCGGAACGTCTCCGTCAGCTCGTCTGGACGCTGGTACAGTGTCTGCATGAAATGGTCGTCGGTGTACGAGAACCAGCCCGTAAAGACGTATTTGTTCTTCAACACGTATGTCAGGTTTGCCTGGTATTCGTGCGAAGGCTTCAGTTCCGGGTTGCCAACGATTTGGTCATAGCCGCCGTTACTGTACGTTATGAAGTCCTGCACGGCCCAATATTCGGGATAATTTGTCGAGCTGCCCACGCCAAGTTGCAGCACAGGGCCCTCCGCCGGAAGGTAAGTCACGTTCAGGGTGGGCAGCCAGTTCCATTCGTTCCACGCCGTGCTGTTGTAGTATTCGGCTGCAAGCGATGCGTCGATGATAACCTTATTATTGAAATTCTTGTTGAAACCTGCGTACAGATTCACCGTATTCTCGATTTTTTTAGTTGACAAGTTACGAGTTGACAAGTCAACAAGGGGTGAAGTTTCAGCAGACAAGTAACGAGCAGACAAGTCGACAAGGAGATTTGTATCGTCACTTGATGACAACAAAGAAGGCATATCTCCTTGTCTGCTCGTCCCTTGTCTATTTGTCAACTCCTCATACTCCTGGCGGCTGTTGTCCGTACTCCGCAGGTACGACGCTCCGTAGTTGAGGCCCCAACCGCCTTTAAGCGTATGCTCCTGCTTGGCATATACGCGCCAGATATCCAGTCTTTGGCGGTTGTCTACGAGGTAGTTCAGCTCGCGGTCGGTCAGCACACTGCTGAGTCTTTGCGTCTGCGGACTGTTATAATAGGTGTATTCAGCGCCAACGTTCGTGCCGAACGGCAGTTTATAGTCAAGCGAAACGTCGTGCAGCCACGGCTTAGAGTCGAGGTCGTTGCGCCCCGTTATCGAGCCGCTCATGCGCTGGCGGTTGTCCGTTGTGGCATAGTTGCCGTAGTAACTTAGGCTCAGGCGGTGATTGTCCGAGAAGTTATAGCCCGCAGAAAGACGGAACTTGTGGTTGTGTCCGGTGCCGAGCGTGCGCTCAAACGACTGTATGTCGTGTACTGTTCCGTCGTTGAGGGCGTGGTGGGTTGTTATCTCCCGTGTGCCGTAAGAGTCGCCGTGGTCGTGTGAATACATAAGGTCGGCACTCAGTTTCTTGCCCGAATATACAACAGTAGCACGCTCCTGGAACGCTGCGTGGTGGCTCTGGTCATACAGACCGAACACCTCTCCCGTAAGCATTTGCCGCTCGGCGGTCTCGTGTTTGAAGTTAATGTTGATGCAAGCGCCGCGCACCTGGTACTTCTCCGGCGCGTTATACATAACCTCTACGTCGCCAACCCTGTCTTTGGGTACGCTCTTCAGCACCTGCGTTAGCTGCTCCTGGCTGAGGTTTGTCACCTGTCCGTCCATGATAACGGTCACCGCCCGCCCACCAAGGGTAAGGCTTCCGTCCGTCTCCACGACGCCGGGCAGTGCCTTCAAGGCGTCGTATGCGTTGTCTGTAGTTGTGTTTCCTGGCAACCGGTTGACGTCATACACTAACGCGCCGCCCCTTACTTTCACCACAGGACGCTCTCCGCTGACCATCACTTCGGGCAACGTGCGCACTATACTGTCAAGTCTTAGCGAGTCGTCGGCCGCCGTTTGCGCTTTCATCGTCAGACAAACGGATAGCAAAAGGAATGAAACAAGTATTTTTCTCATCGTCGTATGTGTTTTGGTTTACGGCGACAAAGGTATTAAAACGCCATGAAACAGCTTGTAAAAAATCGTCCGCCATTTTCTACAATATTCTACAACGCCCATAAACAGGGCGTTGTAGAATAGGGAGTTAGCTGGAGTTAACGGGAGTTAGGC
>NZ_JACJJG010000168.1 GCF_016899855.1 Marseilla massiliensis | reverse complement strand
AATCCTGCTTGGCCAAAAGGGTCAAAGTCGCGTGGCTTTTCCAGACGCATTGCTTGACGGAATATCAGATGACTTCAGGCGTAAGGCCAACGCCAAGGCGTTGATGTTTGAATATGAGTGCGAGGGTTGCGGCGTGGCAGTGAAAGGCGATGCGGACAAGTTGGAACAGGTCATGGACAATATTTTGTCGAACGCCGTTAAGTTTACCAATGCAGGTATAGTCGGCTTCAAGGCCGTTTACGGAGGCGGAAATCTGGTTGTTGAAATCAGTGATACTGGCATAGGAATGGATGAAGAAACGCTTGAACGCGTATTTCGTCCGTTCGAGCGTGCCGCACAGGACGTGAACTCAGACGGTTTCGGCCTCGGCCTTGCAATAACAAAAGGCTTGATGAATGCGCTGGGAGGAAGTCTAAACGTTGAAAGTGAACTTGGTAAAGGGAGTATGTTCCGCTTGAAACTGCCTTTGACTGAGACGGACGAGGAGGTTGCGGCAGTTGAAGTTCATGCCGTAGCGTTTGCCATGTTGCCAAAGCGCGTGCTCGTTGTTGACGACGACTGCATCCTGCTGAAAGTCATAGAAGACATGCTCGGACGTAACGGCGTGGAATGTACGGCGTGCCGTAACGCACGCGAGGCGGTGGAAGCGTTGGGCAAAGCGGACTACGACATAGTGCTGACTGACGTGCAGATGCCGGACACCGACGGTTTCGGATTGTTGAAACTGTTGCGGACTGCCGACATAGGCTGTTCGCGAACGATGCCCGTGGCTGTAATGACGGCGAGGGGCGACGGCGATTCTGGCGTGTACTTGCAGGCTGGCTTCTGCGGTTGCCTGCACAAGCCATTCTCCATGAAGCGGCTTACGGCGTTTCTTTCATCGTGCGTCAGCAGTGAAAACCGACGTCCGAAGTTCAACTTTGAAGGTTTGCTGGAACATACGGGCGACAGGCGGCACATGTTGGAGGTGCTGTTGCGGCAGTCGGAAACCGACAAGTCCGACATGGAGAAGGCTCTTGCCTTGCTTGACCGTGAGGCGTTGCGCGCCGTAACCCATAGGATGTTGTCGGCATGGAGCTTTCTTGGAGCAGATGGCTTGATTGAAAGTTTCCGCAAGATTCTCGTTGACGCAAGCGTTAATGACGAGTCAATCAGGAATGAGACAGCAAAGCTGGTTTACGCAATTGAATGTCTTATTGGAGAAGTAAAAGCACTGATTGAAAATGAAAAATGAACAATTAACAATGAAAAATGAGTGGAGAAATATTGATTGTTGAAGATAATGTCGTCTTGGGCGAGGTACTTTCGCGGTGGATTGGTAAAGTAGGTATCGATGCGGATATTGCCACGCACGAGCCTGCGGCGAGGCGCAAGATGGAACGCAAGGACTACTCTATGGTACTTACCGACGTGCGCCTGCCGAAAGGCAACGGCCTAAGCCTGTTGGAGTGGAGCATGGCGGAACGCCACGGGGTGCCGTTCGTTGTGATGACCGACTATGCCTCGGTGCCTGACGCAGTGCGTGCAGTGAAGATGGGTGCGGAGGACTATCTGCCCAAACCCGTGCATGAGGAACGCCTTGCGGAACTGCTCGGCAACATTCTCGGAAACGACGGCAGGGCATTTGGCAATGAGCGTAGCCTCTTGAGGCGGCGCAGTCCGCAAGCATTGGCTGCGGAAAATCTGGCGCAGCGCGTTGCCGGTACAGACTGGTCTGTTATGATACTCGGGCCTAACGGCAGCGGCAAGGAGTCGGTAGCACGTACCGTCCACAGGCATAGTCTGCGCAAGGGCAAGCCGTTCGTGGCTGTAAACTGCGGTGCCGTACCGAAAGAGCTTGCCGCCTCGGTGTTCTTCGGCCATGTGAAAGGCGCGTTCACCGGGGCGGACGGCGACAAGGACGGATATTTCAAGGCGGCGCAGGGCGGCACGCTGTTTCTCGACGAGATAGGTAATATGTCGCTTGAAGTGCAGGCCATGCTGCTACGCGTGCTTCAGGAAAGGGAATACGTCCCTGTCGGCGGCCGCAAACCATGCAAGGCCGACGTTCGCGTTGTGTCGGCAACAAATGCAGACATGGCTTCGGCGATAAGCTGTGGCAGTTTCCGTGAGGACTTGTACCACCGCCTCTGCGAGTTTGAAATCTGTCAACCGTCGTTGGCGGAATGCCCGGAGGACGTCCTCTCGCTGGCGGAATTCTTCCTTGATAAGTATTCAGCGGAGATGCGTCTTGGCTGCGCCGGTTTTACTGAGGGTGCCAAGATGGCGTTGCTTTCGTGGCAGTGGCCGGGCAACATCCGCGAGCTTGCCAACAGGGTGAGGCGCGGCGTGCTGCTTGCCGAAGGTGGACTGCTGTCAGCCGAGAGCCTCGGCCTTGATGGGGAACTGTGCGCCTGTCCAGCTTCAAGCCTGAAGTTGATAGGGAACGAAGATGAGAAAAGGCGGATAACTACAATATTGGAAGAATGTCGCGGCAACGTAAGCCACGCCGCCGAACTCCTCGGTTGCAGCCGTCCTACGTTGTATAAGAAATTAAGGATTTACGGGATGATGAGAAATGAAAAGTGAAAAACGAAAAGTGAAGAATCCATTTGCTTGGAAGCGTTCATATTTCACTTGGATTTTTCACTTTTCGTTTTTCACTTACTACTGGTGCGATAAAATCGCATTAGTTTTAAATCTCATCAAATAACGAGAGTTCTTTGACATTTTGGTTTGAAATGATTGATGAGTCTAGCTTGGTTATCAACGACCGCAGGTCAGTCCTTTCCAACGCGGATATTCTAATCAGGGTAGCCACCTCGGTGATTGAATATGGGCTGTTGCAAGCAACCTTTATTCTTGCTACTGTCAGATACGATATGATGGCAGCCCAAAGATGGATTTTGACAGCGTTTTCCGAATATCCCCACAGAGTTTTTACGGTAATGTTCTGTTTAATCCACTTGAAGAATACCTCTATATCCCATCGATGGCGGTACAGGTTGGATATTTCCAAGGCACTGACTTCAAAGTTATTGGATATAAAGTCCACAATAGTGTCATTATCAGGGTCATAAACGCGGACAAATCTCATGGCTTCGGGATACAGCTTGCTTGAGTTATATCCCGTTACCCTTATACAGGAGTCTTCCAGTACGCCAGACTTGACATCGGAAATATCCATCTGCTCGACTGTCTCGAATGTCATGTTCTCTTTTGGACGTGATACCCAAAATGCCTGAGCCTGATGAAATCTAAAAAGTGCTTTAAAGTCAACATAGGCCTTATCCATCACGTAGAAAGCATAAGGCTTGGAAAAGCCACGCGACTTTGACCCTTTTGGCCAAGCAGGATT
>NZ_JACJJG010000167.1 GCF_016899855.1 Marseilla massiliensis | reverse complement strand
TTTGCAAAATCACCGTCGAATGGTCTTACCTCTTCATTCTTGTCAGGGCTATAAATAAGGAAATAGTTAATCAAGTCTGTCCAGAAGCGTACATGGGTAATCAGTATGACCTTCTTGTACATCAACATTTCCGGATTGTCCCTGTATAAAGAAAGCTGGTATTGGAAATCCTTATCGCTCGAAACAATCATCACGTCATTATAGTTCAGACCGCAGGATTTATCTTTCACCAGCTCGTCAATAATCCAACAATACATTTTCTTGAGTTCTTCTTTCGTATCGACACAATAAAGAATACCGTCATTGTACTTTTGTCTTATCATGCTTTTTATAGACTCTGTTTTGCCTGCGCCCATGGAAGTAGAGATTATATAGCCACCATATTCATCAGGGACATCAACCTCTCCTGTCTTCAAGTCCATAGTGAATCCGTCTCCGGTAGAATGCGGACTTATATTAAACAGCTCCTTCATATTCACAAATCATTTTAATCTTCGTAATCGTCTTCATCACCGACTGTATGTTCTTCTTCATAAAAATACTCTTCCTCTTCTTCATAATAGGAATCCTCTGCGTCTGAATCCTTCATATCATCAATCACAAACCAGTCGTCCTTGTGCCTCATTAAAAGGAACTCATACAAAGACCAGACATCATCCTCTGTGAAAAATCCCGGGTCAATGTCGGAAGATTCATTCTCCATTATCTCGAAGTCCTGCCTTATCTGTTCCAGCAACTCCGACTTGTACTTTACTTCCATTACGTTGCCGTTGTTCATTATAATTCTTTCTGCTTTATCGTTAAAATTTTTCATCGTTATTTCGTTTTAAAGGTTATTTTATTTTCTGTATTTTGTTAGTTATTTCAGTAGTCGAGGATAAGGTTCAGCAGTCCTTAAAACCACCATATTGATTACCGTGATTAAAAAGAGCACCAAGCCTTATCCTGTCAAAAAGAGTGTCGGGGAATAATAATGTTTTTGTGTTTTCCAATGTTATCCCGTCAAGAACAAATCAATCAAACAAAGTAAAACCAAATATCAAATCCTTATATAATTACCTTATTCAAAAATTCTGGAGCTTTAGATGTGTTGGTATTGTGGTTGTTTTTCCATATAGTCCCACTTCTCTCCATTCAATTCACGGCCAAGTCTGTTCTTTTCGTCGACCGTCCTATTATAATATTCCTTGTATCTCGGGTCGTTATAGTCTGTCCATTCAAGGTTGTCGGAGTCGAAGTTGAGCCAGTCATTGTCCCTGTGGAGTATTACAGGATGCTCGAAACGTTTTTTATTTTCATTCACGTACCCAGCTATATCCATTAGCTTGTCAACACTAATTCTTTTCCTCTCGTACCTGCTCCAACTGTTTTTCCTCTCATACTCAACAAAAGGCTCAATAGGAACAATCATATCAATATCACCGTTGCCGATTACAGTTCCAACAGTCAATTTCTTCCCTTTCTGGTATATTGTTCCGTTCTTTCTTACTTCAAGGCCATCCGTCAACTTTACCTTACCCGCTGTTGTAGCCGTAGTTGTTGGATATACCGTTGTTGCAAGCCTCCATTCAAGGTTTTTATAGTGGTCATTCTGTAAGTTGCCATCCTTGTGAACCAAAACATAATAATTGCCGTCATCAGGTTTAGGGGCACAGAAACAATCCGCAACCAAGTCCTGGATGTAGACCGTGCCAATTTTACCGTTGACTATGTACCTTAGCCCGTTGTTGTCCACCTTGATTTTAGGGTTGTAGGTCTTCAGCTTGTTACCATCCTGCTTGTCTATAAATTCCTTTTCAACCAATAATCCGTCTTCAGAAATTTTAGTCGATGTAGCGAAATGTTTACGGATTCTTACACCATTCCTTATTTCCTCACTTTTCATAACTGCCTCCTTTCTGCTTTTTAGAGTTTATGATTAAGTCTATCCCGAATTCGTCCTTGAGGTATTGAACGAGTGTATTGTAGGCATCGGTCCTCTTCCTCTCCCTCGGTATTACAGTCAACAATTCAGACAAGTCAACCTTAATGCAGAGTCCGCTTTCAAGTTTCCTGCCTGTATAATCCTCAAGGGCTTCAATATCCTTTTTGAACTTGTCGGGAACTATCACAGTGTTTGCTTTGTTTACGTTTACATCAGGAGCAACACAATCCTGACGACCTTCCGAATACTGTACTTCATCGGAAAGCTTATTCATTAATGTCTGTATAAGCATATCATTAAATTTTTAGATATGTATTTTCACTATTTAGGATTTGGAGGTCAGGCAGGAGCGTTTTGTGGCCTTAAATGACCTTTTACGCCGTTCCATGTTCAACCTCTAATCCACAAGTTAGGTTTTGAGGGTCTGGGAAGTGCGTTTTATCGCTTTGAATGACATATTATACCGCCCGATGTTCAACCTTCATCCTTTTCACAAGTTAGGCATTGAAGGTCTGTCAGGCGCGTTTTATTGCTTTGGAGGACATTGCATTGGTAACTTATTGATATTCAGGTGCTTATCTCCCAACTTACAAAAGGCCAGGTTTTAGCTTGTAATAGACCACCTTTTACCGTTCAATGTGCCGTGTTTTATGATGTGGTTTGCCGTCTTTTATAATATGCCAGTACGAGAAGCATTCAAAGCCTTAATAATGAGGGATTACGATACTACAATATCACCCTTATCCGACAGCATATAAAAATGGTTGGTTCGGATTATCGTTCGGCTTGTAGGAATAGAAAATAAAAAATAATTATACGGGCTAAACAACAATCAGGCAAGAGGCACCACTATGAAGAATCTGTGGAAAAGGCAACCAAGAAAAAGTTGTCAGTTCAAGGCCTTGGTGACGAAGCGTATGACCTGCTTTTACCTCATGCGTAGATTTTTGGAAGTACGTGGAACCTAAAGCGGAGGTCGGGACATTGTGTGAAGAGCATGGTGTTTCGGCTTTTTTATTTTTCTTCATTATTCTTGTGCTGCTTGTGGATACTTTCTACCGGGGGTGTTGCTAGTGAACAGTTGAAATAACAAAAAATCTTACTGAAAATACCATGTTTCCTATATAAAGGAATTATCTCAGAGTAAAAAATTGTTATTCCCTTATCTCACTAGAGGAACTACGTTGGCAAATATCCATGGGCACCACTTTTATCACCTTGTAAAATAACATTGTTCCTCACCTTATCTACAATTACTTTCAGTTCTCACCTTCTCACCCTCTCACCTTCTCACCGTTATTTCACTTTTTCACCCTTTCACCTTTCTAAATTTTTCCGTCTGTAATCCCCTGAAAGCCTTAATTGTGTATTAGGAAAACAACATTATTAATCATTTTAAACAACAGACAATTATGGAAATCAG
>NZ_JACJJG010000166.1 GCF_016899855.1 Marseilla massiliensis | reverse complement strand
ATATTATTATATACTTTATTTAATGTTTGCGGAAGTTAGAGAAGTTAAAGAAGTTAGAGAAGTTAAAGCCGAATGACCTGTCGGGTGAAAGGTTAAGAGTGAAAAATGGGAAACCATTGTTATTCCATCATTATTGCCATAATCCATTAATTCATTAACGAGTCATTCGGCTTTAACTTCTTTAACTTCTTTAAATTCTATAAATTCCATATTACAAAATTTCGCCTGCAAAAGTACAACTTTTAAGCCAAATGTTATAAAATCATGATTTTTTTTTGCAATTTTGCATGCAAAAACACAGCTTGACATAACATATATGCCCGGATTGTCACAATATTTTCCCATAACGTCGCCCACGATGATATTCTTCGTCGTGCTGTGCATCATACTCTTCGCGCCAATTGTCATGGGTAAGCTGCGCATTCCCCATATCGTGGGAATGGTGCTCGCGGGCGTTGTCGTGGGGCCACACGGGCTAAACATACTGGCCAAGGACAGCTCGTTCGACCTCTTCGGGCACGTCGGCCTATATTATATAATGTTTCTGGCCGGACTTGAGATGAACATGGCCAACTTCCGCAAGAACCGCGTGCGCACGTTTACCCACGGCATAATGGCCTTCGTCATACCTATGGCAATGGGCTTCTTCATCAACCGAGGGGTGCTTGAGTACAGCATTATGACGTCCATACTTCTGGCCAGCATGTACGCCTCGCATACCATAATAACTTACCCCATCGTCATGCGTTACGGCCTTGCCCGCCAGCGTAGCGTCACGATAGCCGTCGGCGCGACAGCCATCACCGACACGCTGACGCTGCTCGTGCTCGCCATCGTCGGCGGAATGTTCAAGGGCGAGATTACCGGTATCTTCTGGCTCGTGCTCTTTCTCAAGATAGCCGCCGTATTCTTCGTGATAATATACTTCTTTCCACGGATAGCGCGGTTCTTCTTCCATCGCTATGGCGACAACGTGGCGCAGTTCATCTTCGTGCTCGCCATGACTTTCCTCGGCGCCGGGCTGATGGAGCTTATCGGCATGGAAGGGTTGCTCGGGGCGTTCCTTACGGGACTGGTGCTCAACCGCTACGTGCCCAACCTGTCGCCGTTGATGCTTCATCTCGAGTTTGTCGGCAACGCCATTTTCATACCTTATTTCCTTATAGGCGTCGGCATGCTTGTCAACGTGAGGCTTCTCTTCGGCGGGCTTGACACCATCCAGGTGGCATGCGTCATGATATTGGTGGCTTTGACGAGCAAGTGGATTGCGTCGTTCTTCACCCAAAAGCTCTTCGGCATGCGTGCCGTGGAGCGTGAACTGATATACGGACTGAGCAACGCGCAGGCCGGAGCCACCCTGGCGGCAGTCATGGTTGGATATAACTTGATAACACCGTCAGGACAAAGGCTGCTTAACGACGACGTGCTTAACGGCACGGTGATACTTATCTTGGTGACGTGTATCTTCAGTTCGTTCACTACCGAGCGTGCCTCGAAGCAGATTGCGCTCGAGAACAGCGCGGCCGTTCCAGAGGACGAGAAGGCCGACGACGAGAAGATAATGGTGCCGATAAAGCACGATACGAGCATTGACACGCTTGTGGGGCTTGCCGTAATGATGCGCAACAGGGTACTTAACCGTGGCATTGTGGCGCTCAACGTTGTTTATGACGACACCAACAGGCTACAGTACCAGGAGCGAGGGCGGCGCCTTCTGGCGCATGTTACGAAGGTGGCCAACTACTCCGGCGTAATGGTTCAGACTCAAGTACGCATAGCTACGAATATAACCAATGGCATAAAGCACGCCTTCAAGGAATTCAACGCTTCCGAAATCATCATGGGAATGCATGCCGGGCAAGACTCGGCAAGGCAGTTCTGGGGAGAGTTCATACCAGGATTGTTCTCCGGACTGAACCGACAAATCATAATAGTGCGCTGCTTGCGGCCTTTCAATACGATACGGCGCATACAGGTGGCAGTGCCCTCGAGGGCTGAGCTTGAGCCTGGATTCTACCGTTGGTTGGAGCGGTTGACCCGAATGGCGGAGAACCTTGAATGCCGCATGCAGTTCCATGCCAAGCGCGAGACGCTGTCGCTCATCAACCAATATATACAGAGCCGCCATCCGAGTGTACAGGCCGAATACACGTACATGGCGCATTGGATAGACATGCCGAAACTTTCCTCTGGCGTGGCTGACGACCATCTGTTCGTAGTCGTTACGGCTCGTAAAGGCACCATATCGTACAAATCGGCCTTGGAACGCCTGCCCGAGGAGCTTACGGGAAATTTCTCAGGCAAGAGCCTGATGATAATCTTCCCCGACCAATACGGCGAATCGGTGGATATTATGACGTTCGCCGACCCGCAGCACCATGAGCAGCGCAGCGCGTACGACATGCTGACAACGTGGATAAGGAAACGTTTTTCATAAGGTTATGCGGTTATAAGGTCATAAGGTTATAAGGTTTTTTATTAAAAACAAAGACAATCCAAAATCCTGAAACCGTAAGTCACATGACCATATAACCGTAAAACCGTATAACCATATAACCGTAAAACCATAAATAATGATAGACATCAAAGGTATAACAAAGAGCTTCGGTTCACTGCAAGTACTCAAGGGAATCGACCTGCACATAGACAAAGGCGAGGTGGTGAGCATTGTCGGTCCGAGCGGAGCCGGCAAGACAACCCTTCTTCAGATAATAGGCACGCTTGACAAGCCTGACAGTGGCGACATCATTATAGATGGAACGGACGTAAGGAAGCTTGGCGCTAAGAAACTGTCGGAGTTCCGCAACAGGCGTATCGGCTTCGTTTTCCAGTTCCACCAGTTGCTGCCGGAGTTCACGGCAGTGGAGAATGTCATGTTGCCGGCGTTTATTGCGGGCATGTCAAAGAGCGAGGCCAAGAAGCGTGCGATGGAGCTTTTAGACTTCATGGGGCTTTCTGACCGTGCCGACCATAAGCCCAACGAACTGTCCGGAGGCGAGAAGCAGCGTGTGGCCGTGGCGCGCGCGCTGGTAAACAGGCCGGCCGTGATACTGGCTGACGAACCGTCAGGAAGCCTTGACTCAAAGAACAAGGATGAGCTCCACCGGCTGTTCTTCGACCTTAGGGACAGGACAGGGCAGACGTTCGTCATCGTGACGCACGACGAAAGCCTTGCCAAAATCACCGACAGGACGATTGAAATGAAGGACGGAATGCTGGAAATGGAAGACGAGCTTTCTTTGAATACAAGTAGTTAAGGAGTTATGTAGTCAAGGAGTTAAGACAAATGTCTTGTTGCACAATGTCATACAAGAAATAGACAAGCGGCTTAACCCGGTGTAGGCATTTGTCTTAACTCCTTGACTACATAACTCCTTAACTCCACATAAATACAATAATAAGAGAAGAATTATGACCTTT
>NZ_JACJJG010000165.1 GCF_016899855.1 Marseilla massiliensis | reverse complement strand
GTTCCGGCATACGAGATGTCTGGGTTTACTATCTTTTCCTGCGCCGTCGTTCCAATACAGAAAAACAACGCCACGAGCAGCATTACGCACCCTTTTATTCTGTTCATCTTGTCTGTTTGTTGTCTTGATTAATCATTGTTTTCAACTTGCGCTTCCGTTTTGCCGAAACGTCGTTGCCTGTTCTGATAGCTGGCGATAGCCTCGTGCAGGCAGTTCTCGTCAAAATCAGGCCAATATGTATCACAAAAATAAAGTTCGGAATAAGCTATCTGCCACAACAGATAATTAGAAATACGCACCTCTCCGCCCGTACGGATCAGCAAGTCAGGGTCGGGCATGAATTTCGTCTGCATGTGTGAGGACACTAAATTCTCGTCAATGCCGTCTACATTGAGCTTGCCTTGCTGTACTTCCGCCGCTATTTGCCTGACAGCCTGCGTTATTTCCCACTTCGACGAATAGCTCAACGCCACAACCATAGTCATAGCCGTGTTGTCTTTCGTGTGGTCCATCGTTTCATGCAATTTGGCCCTGACTGCCTCAGGAAGGCGCCCTATATCGCCAATTACTCGAAAACGGACATTATTCTTCATGAAGATTTCATCTTCAAGTGAAGACAGCACAAGCCCCATAAGTGCCGCAACCTCATCTGCCGGACGATTCCAGTTTTCCGTCGAGAACGTATATAAAGTAAGGTATTCAACTCCCAATCTTGTACACTCTGACGTTATTTTACGTACAGACTCAACCCCGGCCTGATGACCGTAGCTGCGTTCCTTGCCGCGCTCCATCGCCCAGCGGCCGTTCCCGTCCATTATTATGGCGATATGACGGGGTATGCGGTTCATGTCGATTCTTGTATCAATCATCCTTGTTGCATATTTTACATTTGGGCATGAAACTATATGTAAGCGTGAGTTTCAGCGCCGAATAGCAATCGGTATTCTTGAAAACGCCAGAACTCTCGATACCGTACGGGTCTTCCACTCCATCAAGCTTATCGCTTAAAGAGAAGTGCATGGCCCACTCCAGACCGAGATTTAGCCGTTTACCTATTTTATATTTAACGCCAAGACCTATCGGAACATTGGCCGTAAAAGCGTTTTCACCTCCTCCGGTTACGTATGTCGCGCCAATGCCGAGGAATACGAAAGGCGTGAGCCTTTTAGCTCCACGGTATTCCCGTCCTGTCCCATAAGGCCAGAAATTATATTCGAACGTAAGGCCTGCATCAAGCAACGTATTGCTGAACTCTATCGGATTATCGTCATACCCAGGGTAATATGTCTTCACGTCAGCCGAACTTCCTTTCAACTTTCCGTACATAACGTCAAGTTTCACCCCCATGTAAGGATTGAAGATGCGCCTCAATATCAATGAGGCTGACGGCTGCATATTCTTTACAATGCTACCGTTGAAGTCGCCCTCATAGCTCACCATACCCGCGCCAACGCCTATTTCCATCTTATACTCATAATCATCCTGGGCTTTTGCGCCGAGTGATACGAGCGTGAAAAAGGCGATAAGCAGAATGGTTCTCATCACTACAAGGGTATATGTTCAGCTGTTCTTACTCCGTAAACGACGTCTGGTTTTCCTCCCATCCCAAGCGGTTGACCCTGCCGCGCCATACTGTTCCGGTTCCTCCACACACTATCCAAAGATAGTTGTTTTCGTCTACTGTCATTGTGAACACGTCGCTTTCGGCATTATCGAATCCCTCAGGCATATAATATTTATCATCGTCATGCCATGTAAGGCCATTGTCCTCACTAACGTAGAACGCGGAGAACGCCTCAGCCGTACTTGTTCCCTCACCTTGTCCGCCGAGAGCTATCAGCACGTCACCGTATGCCAACATCTTGAGATTGGCCAACCGTGGCAGATTGTAACCATTATCTTCATTGCAGAACATCCACGAATGGCGCTCCGAATTAGTCGAATACTCCTCAATCTTGCTCCATACCATAGCGACCGAATCCTCCGGATTGGAAGAAAGGCTGCGGTTTCCGGCTATGATTATACGCTCTGACGTATCGTCGGTCGTAAGCGCGAAACTACCGTAACCGATATTTTCATCCGGCAGCATGCTCACGTCTCCGCTGATAGCGTCTACCGTCCAAGCGTGGTTTGAGTATTCCGAACTTACAATCTGTCCCGATGCGTCTATTCCGTACAGCCTGCTGCGACCGGCCGCGATAAGCTTTATTGGCGCCGTGTTGCCCTGAATATCATAAGATGTCCAATTATTTCCGTCGTACGAACGCATCATACGGCCGCCGCTGATTATGTAAAGGCTGTCGCCTTTTGCTACAACGCTTGCGTACGCATTGGCATCAAACGTGGCTCCATTATCCGTGGAAAGTTCCGTCCATGTACCGGGAGCATCAAGACTTGCGCTATATACAGATGTATTCGAACGGTCCGTTCCAAAGACAAACAGCCTGTCCCTGAAAGCCACCGACTTCATTGCCGCCATCGACGTGAATGCAGGGTTGGAGCCAGCGTTGTACCAGTTGATCGAGTCCGGGTCTTCCTTATGTACGTTAACGCTTACCTTATAAGCACGGTAAGCGATTCCGTCATTGGCATAGATACGGAATTCGATTGGTTCCGTAAAATCAAGCGAGTCGCTGCTGTTGAAATATACGAGCGAGTCATTGTCTTCCGAATCCTTGTAGGCAAGGATTATAAAACCTGAATTCTTGCTGCTTACGTTACATAATACGTGGGCAGCATCCGTTCTTACCGGCAAGGAGTCGGGATTGTATATTTCTCGTTTCAGCTGGTCTATATAGAATTTATATACGCTTCCATCCACTTCTGTGACGTAAGAGCTGTCTTCACCGGTCGAAGACTTTGTCCACATGGTGCGGTTCAGTGTTCCCAGAGAGAACGATGTTATCGCTGTGTCGCTATAATAAGTTATGTCGGTTGCGTTGTCATCGCTCAGGCATGATGTGGCTAAAACCGCTGCCGAAAACAGGATGACGAATAGTCGGGCAATCCTTCTCATTCTTTATAATGTTTATTTTTAGCTGCAAATTTAATCAGAATTCCTCAAATAGAACGCCTTTTACACCCTTTATTATCCAAATTACCAAGAAATTGGACTTTTTTATATACATAAAAGGATTTTTAAAAGCTTTTTATGTTTACCCGCAAGGCTTTCCGGACGTCGGCGTAAGGCAATAAAAAAGGCAGGGATGAATCGCTCATGCCTGCCTCCATTGCTTAACGTCTGTCGGTGTTAACTAAAGTAATGATGCTAAAAAAACTGTCATTACGGCAACTAACACCGGCATCATTATTGTTTCAAAATCTAATAACATAATCTTTACCTTAAAATCTATCAAACTACTAACCTATGAAAAAGTATTCTCACGAACACGGGTGCAAATATAGTAATTTGTCTATAAACCCGCAACATTTTACTTTGTTTTTTGCTTTTTATAAACAAATATTTGACATAAATCAAATAATCTTTGGAAATATAGCAAATTTTTAAGCCGTTTTTAACGTGAGTTCGGTATAAGAAAACGATTGAAAAAGTTGTGGGAATGAGATATCTTTAGTACCTTTATAGTTGACAATCAATAAGTTACATAAAAATATCCATTCCCATGACTGATGCAAATATAATAGAA
>NZ_JACJJG010000164.1 GCF_016899855.1 Marseilla massiliensis | reverse complement strand
AGAAAACTACCGCTTCATTGGATTCGGTAGCTGGAACAAACAGCGTTGAGAGTGCTTAAGGAAAAAGACCTCGACGTTCTGATTAATTTCCTTGAAGGGCTTGCTACGCTTTTGAAGGGAATAAAGAAATTACAGGGGGTAATCGTGAAACTATTGGAATCGCGGGAGCCTCCTTAGTTTTTCATCGTTTAAATCATCGGAAACATGGAAAAGACAAAGAAGAACAAGACATCATGCAGTATAGTTTCAATCAATGACCAAGCTGCAAATCGACTGGATAATAAGGCAATAACAATCAAAATGCCCCAAAGTCCGGTCCTTTATTTCTTCAACATCGGGTAAATAACGATTAAAACCATAAACAAAATGAGAACAAAAGACAATCAGGAACAAACAATAACCATGCCTTTCGAGGGTGAGGTTATAACAAATGACGATGGAGCAAAAGGTAAAAGGCATCCTAACTTCATCGAGAGTAATACACAAGAAATATCGCTTGAAGAACTGACAGAAAAGAACATCATACCAACGTTTAGCGACAACAGCCTTACAATATCGCACAAGAATTTCATATCTGCGGTTACAAAAGTGGCAAGCAATGTGTTCGGGGAGCTTACACCAGTTGAGTTAAGGGTTTCCCATCCAATTATTGGCCGTATTCCATCTGCCCAGCACAAGAAAACATACGAGCTTACGGAAAAAGAGAAGACCGTATTCTACCAACGAATGGCTTTCTGCTGTCACGTACTTAACCTTACAAGAACCATCAACGGGCAGACAGTTTATCTTTGCATAGGAGGAGTCAGAGCGTACAACGAGGACAAGTTATACAGCAGGAAATCGGCGATGAAGTTCAAGGTGTTCGTAGGCTGGCAAGTAAGGGTATGCTCAAATTTAATGCTGACTTGTGACGGATATTCCGGTACTATTGAATGTTTGACAGAGGCTGATATAATGCAAAAGACATTCGAACTGTTCGGTGGTTTCGAGCCTAGGATGGAGAATACCCTACACTTGCTTGAAGATTTACGGACAACACCAATATCTGAGGAGCTGTTCTGTAAAATCATAGGTAGAATGAGGTTATACCAAGCATTACCAATGAACGAACAGAGAAAACTTCCACAGCTTATTGTTGGAGATACAGCGGTCAATGCAATGGTAAGGAATTATGTTTCTAACCCTGACTTCGGAATAACAAGCGGTGACGACTTTACCTGCTGGAGCCTTATGCAACTCGGTAATGAAGCGGTGAAACAAAGCTATATCGACAAGTGGCTTGAGAGGAACCAAAACTGCACCGACTTTGCGATAGGTATACAGAAGGCGATAAACGGGGATGACACTGAGGGCTATTCCTGGTTCATAAGCTAAGGAACGGCTAAACAAAACCACTTACAAGAGGAGAGATACACAATCAAAATAAAAACAAGTGTGTCCCTCCTTTTTTGTTTCAACTTAATTCAACAACAACTTTAAAGCAAAACAATTATGACAAAAACAAGATTTGAAAGACCAGTATTACCGAAGGACGCAACGGAAGAAGATAGAAGGAAAGCAATGTTCGACGCCCTTTATTCACTCGACCTTTCGGATAAATTGGAGCGACGGGAGAATGACAAGTTAAGCTACCTTAGTTGGGCAAATGCTTGGGCTGAATTCAAGAGGGCCTATCCAAACGCCGAATACAGGATAATAAAAGACCCGACAACCAACCTGCCATATTTCAACGACCCGAACACAGGACTGATTGTTTATACTGAGGTTACGGCAGATGGACAGACTTACGAAATGTGGCTACCTGTGATGGATGCAAAGAACAAGGCTATGAGGGAACAACCATACACCTACCAAGTTTACGACAGCTACAAGAAAACCTACGTAGAAAAGACGGTACAGGCTGCAACAATGTTCGATATAAACAAGGCTATAATGAGGTGTCTGGTTAAAAACTTGGCCATGTTCGGATTGGGACTTTATGTCTATGCCGGGGAAGATTTGTCAAATGAAGAGAACCTTGTGGCGGAGAACAATTTGCAAAAGAAACAAACAACAAGAAGGACAAAGATTACTACTCCTTCACATACGGCTACCACACCCCAACAACCCACTGACAAGTATTCAGGTATAAAGGCTGCAATATCTTCCTGTAATGACAACGCCTCGCTTCTTTCGCTCTACAACCAACACAGGAACGAGGTGGAAGGTAACGTTGAAATAAAAGCTTTGTTCACCGAAAGAAAGAACCAACTAAAGGCAGCATAATTTGCAAATTAAAAATTAACAATGAAAAATTAAAAATCAAATTTAATGAATAATCAAGAATGAATAATGAAAAATCAAACAATAAAACAACAACTAAAAATCGACAGAAATGAAAACGACAAGGATTGAATTGAAAGACAGCGGCGTTCTTTTCAACAAGGAGCGTCACGAGTATTGGCTGGGAAACAGACAGCTGTCGGGAATTACTGGAATGCTACAAAGGCAACTGTTCCCTGATGAGTTCGACAATGTACCGGAAGGAATGTTACAAGAAGCAGCAAGGTATGGTACTGAAGTTCATGAGTCAATTGAAGCATTCGACAGCTCTTGGATAAACGACGGGACACAGGAAGTTTCGGATTACATTGAATTGTGCCAAGAAAACAACCTCGTTCATGAAAGGTCTGAATACACAGTTACGGACGGGGGAGAACTGGGCAAGCAACATAGACAAGGTTTACAGAAGCTCGGATGATACTTTTTCGTTGGGTGACATCAAGACTTACGGAACAATGACACCGGATAAGTTGGAAAAGGCAAGGTGGCAGCTATCAATCTATGCCTATTTCTTCAAGCTACAGAATAGGGATGCAAGGGTAGGTAATCTGTTCATACTCCATATCCGTAACAAGGCAAAGCAGGACGGTACATTCGACCACATAAGCAACATCCTACCCATAGAGAGAATACCATCTGACATCTGCAAGGAACTCTTGGATGCTGATATAAAAGGTGAGCAATTTGTAAACCCTTATTTCATCCCCGAAAAGTACAGGGAGCAGGAGGACTACATCAGGCAACTCATCCAGACCAAGAACGAAACGGAAGCAAGACTAAGCGAAATCAAGTCTGAAATTTTGGAAGATATGGAGAGCATGGGAGTGAGGACATGGGATACTGGCACAATGCGATTGACAAGAAAACTTCCGACTACAAGGCTATCGTTCAACGCCAATAAATTCAAGGCAGACCATCCTGAGTTTGACTACTCACCATACGAGAGGACTTCAAACGTTTCGGGCAGCTTGATGATTGCTGTATAAGAAGAAAGATAAATACAACCCACAAATCAAGGGCGGGGCATTTCACTGAAAACAAATACAACGGTGGAGTGTCCTGCCTTTTTTCGTTTTACCAATTTCAAGTTTAACCATTAAAAACAGAACGACTATGTTATACTACAATTTCGACGGATACGAAGGCTTTTGTTGTAGGTTCGGCTTTATCGAGCATGACAACGGGAAGAAAACAAGAAGGAACAGGATACTGCTCGACTTCATAAAGGACAGGAACTTACTAAGGAAAGCGATAAGGACAAATAACTTTTCCTTACTTAACATCTCCAATATGGCAGATCTCAAGAAAGTAATGTTCGAGAAGATAATGGATTCAGGCGAGGATGATGGCTTACAATATGAAGTCAACCTGATTAACTATACCTTCCGTTCAGGCAAATATGA
>NZ_JACJJG010000163.1 GCF_016899855.1 Marseilla massiliensis | reverse complement strand
ACGCTGTTATAAAAAGTGGTTATAGTTCCGTGTAGTTAAAGTAGTTAGAGTAGTTATCGCTCCCTGCGGTCGCTAAGCAGTTAAAGCAAAACGCTTTTCCGGCTTAGACATCCGCAAGCGACAAAGGTAATGACTTTAACTACTTAGCGACCGCAGGGAGCGATAACTGCTCTAACTACTTTGACTACTGAAAAAACGACTTTATGAACGAAGAGAATAAAATTACAACTGCTTACACGGATGATAATATAAGACATCTTTCCGACATGGAACACGTGCGCACCCGCCCCGGCATGTACATCGGACGGTTGGGCGACGGCTCCATGCCCGAAGACGGAATATATGTCTTGCTGAAGGAGGTTATCGACAACTCGATAGACGAGTTCAAGATGAACGCCGGCAAACGCATTGAAGTCGACATTGACGAGGAACTGCGCGTGACCGTCCGCGACTACGGACGCGGCATTCCGCAAGGCAAGCTCATCGAGGCAGTAAGCGTGCTGAACACCGGCGGAAAGTATGACTCTAAGGCGTTCAAGAAGAGCGTCGGCCTCAACGGTGTCGGCATAAAGGCTGTCAACGCGCTCAGTTCCAAGTTCGAGGTGCGCTCATACCGCGACGGCACGGTGCGCACGGTGAAGTTCGAACGCGGCATGATGAAAGACGACACAACCGAAGACACGCAGGACGAAAACGGCACATACGTATTCTTCGAGCCTGACGATACGCTGTTCAAGAACTACCGTTTCCACACAGATTTCGTCGAGACAATGCTCCGCAACTACACTTACCTCAACACGGGGCTTACCATCATGTTCAACGGACGCCGCATACTGAGCCGCAACGGACTGGAAGACCTCCTCAACGACACGATGACCACCGACGGAATCTATCCCATAATACACCTCAAGGGAGAGGATATCGAGATAGCATTCACCCATACCAACCAGTACGGAGAGGAGTATCATTCGTTCGTAAACGGCCAGCATACCACTCAGGGCGGTACCCACCAGAGCGCGTTCAAAGAGCATATAGCCAAGACAATAAAGGAGTTCTTCAACAAAAACTTCGAGTACACCGACATACGCAACGGCCTTGTGGCAGCCATAGCGGTAAATGTGGAAGAACCGATGTTCGAAAGCCAGACGAAAATAAAGCTCGGTTCGCTCACCATGTCGCCCGACGGCGTAAGCGTGAACAAATACGTTGGCGACTTCATCAAGACCGAAGTGGACAACTATCTGCACAAACACGCCGACGTTGCGGAGGTAATGCTGCAGAAAATACAGGCCTCGGAGAAGGAGCGGAAGGAAATGGCCGGCGTGACGAAGCTGGCCCGAGAACGCGCGAAAAAGGCCAACCTGCACAACCGCAAGCTGCGCGACTGCCGCATACACTTCAGCGACGTTAAAAACGAACGCAAAGAGGAAAGCTCCATCTTCATAACCGAGGGCGACTCGGCAAGCGGTTCCATCACCAAAAGCCGTGACGTTAACACGCAGGCGGTGTTCTCCTTGAGGGGCAAACCGCTCAACTCTTACGGTCTGACAAAGAAGATTGTGTACGAAAACGAGGAGTTTAACCTGCTGCAAGCGGCGCTCGACATAGAGGACGGACTTGACTCCTTGAGATATAATAAGGTAATAGTAGCCACTGATGCAGACGTCGACGGCATGCATATCCGCCTGCTGATAATCACGTTTTTCCTGCAATTCTTCCCTGACTTGATAAAGAAAGGCCACGTATATGTACTCCAGACACCACTTTTCCGCGTGCGTAACCGCCGCTCGAAAATAAAGAACAAAAAAGTTCTCGAGGACAATAAAGGTACAAAAGGCGACTTTATCACACGCTATTGTTACAGCGAAGAGGAGAGGCTTGACGCCATATCAACCCTTGGTCCAGACCCGGAGATAACTCGATTCAAAGGTCTCGGAGAGATAAGCCCCGACGAGTTCCGTAACTTCATCGGCCCGGACATGCGTCTGGAACAGGTCACACTGCACAAGAACGACCAAGTACAGAAGCTCCTCGAATACTACATGGGCAAGAATACGCCAGAGCGTCAGAACTTCATTATTGACAACCTTGTCATCGAAGAAGACCGCCCCGAGGAAGAGGACATCAATTAAGAATTAAGAGTTAAGAACTGAAAGTCAGCGTTAAGCTAATTAAGAAAGACGGCGTATTGGGCCAATCAAGGCCTATCGGCTTATTAAGTCAATTGGTCTTATAAGCATAATTAGCCCAATACGCCCCAATAATACCACCAAACGATGAAAAATAAAGCACCAATAGTTTTACTTTTTTACCTTTTTACACTTTTACCTGTAAGCGCGCAAATGCGCATCGACTTTTCAGGCGACAGCCCGATACGCAAGCTCCAGATAGCAGAGATGGCCATAAACAACCTGTATGTTGACTCTGTTGACGAGAACAAGCTCGTTGAAGACGGTATCCGCGGTATGCTGGAGAAGCTCGACCCGCACTCGTCTTACTCCAATCCGGAGGAAGTTAAGGCGATGAACGAACCGTTGCAGGGTAACTTTGAAGGTATTGGAGTGCAGTTCAACATGGTTGACGACACGCTGCTCGTTATCCAACCGGTAAGCAAAGGCCCGTCGGAAAAGGTCGGAATAATGGCCGGCGACCGTATCGTAACCGTCAATGACACAGCAATTGCAGGCGTGAAGATGAGCAAAGAGGAGATTATGCGCCGCCTGCGTGGCCCAAAAGGGACGAAAGTAAACCTCGGTATAGTGCGCCGCGGCGTGGCTGAAGTACTCAAGTTTACGGTAAAGAGAGACAAGATTCCAGTGAAAAGCATAGACGCCGTGTACATGATTCGCCCCAATGTAGGATATATAAGGATAGGTAACTTCGGCGCAACGACCTATGACGAGTTCATGGAAGGAATGGAGAAGCTAAAGAAAGAGGGAATGAAAGACCTCATCCTCGACCTCCAGGATAACGGCGGAGGATACCTCCAGGCTGCCGTGGAAATAGCAAACGAATTCCTGCCGAAGAACGACCTAATTGTATATACCGAAGGAAGACGTGTTGACCGCATGGACTATAAGGCGCGTGGCAACGGCAAATTCCAGGACGGACGCGTCTATGTGCTCGTCAACGAGTTCACAGCTTCGGCAGCCGAGATTGTCTCCGGAGCGATACAAGACCAAGACCGCGGCACCATAATAGGCCGGCGCACATTCGGAAAGGGTCTCGTACAGCGCCCCATCGGCCTGCCCGACGGCTCAATGATACGCCTTACAATAGCGCATTATTACACCCCTTCAGGCCGTTGCATACAGAAACCGTACACCAAGGGAGACCTTGAGGATTACGCCCTTGACTTCGACAAGCGTCTGAAACACGGCGAACTGACCAACAGCGACAGCATACATTTTGCCGATTCGCTGAAGTTCTACACCTTGCGCAAGCACCGCGCTGTGTACGGTGGTGGCGGAATAATGCCCGACGTGTTCGTTCCGCTCGACACGCTTCAGTACACCAACTACCATAGGCAGCTCGTGCTGAAGGGCATAGTCATCAACACCGACCTGAAATACATCGACAATCACCGCAAGCAACTGAAGTCGCTCTTCCCAACGTTCGAGACGTTCCGCGACGGATTCAACTTCCCGCAAGAGCTTATCGACGAAGTTATCAAAGAGGGAGAAAAGCAGAACGTGAAGCCGAAAGACGACGCCGAACTGCAAAAAACGTTACCTTACCTCAAGGCACAGTTGAAGGCTCTCGTCGCCCGCGACCTGTTCGACATGAGCGAATACTTCCAAATCATCAACGAGACGAGCGACATCGTGATGAAGGGAGTGGAGGAAATTAAGAATTAAGAGCATAGAAATTAAGAATTAAGAGTTAAGAATTAAGAAAGTATGTCTTGTTAATTAATAAGCT
>NZ_JACJJG010000162.1 GCF_016899855.1 Marseilla massiliensis | reverse complement strand
ATGTGTCGCTCATCATTCGCGGATCCCATTTGCCTACGTAGATGGCGAATGGCGTGTTGCCGAGCATTTCTTCGACTGTCTGTGAGCCGCTTTGCACTGTCTGTATGGGTGAGCAGGTTATGTCGCGGCGCGTGTCGGCAGGATCGTAAGAATAAAAGAGCATCGCCGTTACTTTCATAACGCCTGATGAGTTACTGTAACCGTAAAGGGTGTTTGTGCCGTTCATGCGCACACCCACGGTGTATCCAAGTTCGCCGGAATCACCCAAGCCCATTGGAATCTCAAAAATATTCTCATGGTAACTTTGGTCTAACGTCAATTGGTTCAGCAAGTACCACTCGTCGTAGAACGAAGGGTTCAACTGATGGACTCCGTTGGAGATAATTGCCGAGAGGTGTTCAAGTGCCTTTTCGTACAAGGACTTGCGCGTGTCAGCATCAGGTCGTTGCGTCGGATATACGGGGTCGCTGTAGTCGGTTGCTGTTTCGTAACCGCTTTTGGCTTCTTCGCGTATCGCCCAGCCGGCACGTGTCAGCGCGATTTGTGCTAACAGTCCGTGGGCATAGCCTTTAGTTACGCGCTCTGTTGTGTAGCCTGATACATCGTCGGCCCACGGCAGGTAGTTTATTGCTTCTTCGAGGTCAATCATCAGAGTGTCCATTATTGCGTCACGGTCGGTTTTTCCCGTGTAAGCGTTGCTCAGGTCAGAGCGAGATGATTCCAATTTAAGCGGTATGTCGCCGAAATAACGCAGCAGGTCGAAGTATATCATGGCACGGATGGTAAGCGACTCGCCAAGATAGCGCTTCATAGTGGTAGAGTCGCTGGTGCTGAGTAGGCTGCTGCCGCGTATTCCCTCGATGTTAAGGTTTGCGTCTTCGATGATGGCGTACATGTCGTCCCATGAGTTGCTGAAGTTAGAAAAAGCGGTGATGCGTTGTAGTTGCCAACGCCACGGTAATGGGTTGAGTTTGTCGCGTTGCTTCCAAGGCCGTCCACCAGCTCCACGTCACTGTTCAGTCCCCACTTGATTGTTATGTCCTGATCGTATGTCCTGTCGCCGTCCACCATGCCAGCGTACAGTTTGTTGATTCGCAGGCTGGTGTAGTAGGTTGAGTTCCATACGGTTTCGTCGGTCATCTCCGACGGCGATGTCTGGTCGAGAAATTCGTCAGCGCACGATGTTGTAGCGACAATTCCTACGACTATCATTATTCTTGAAAATATCTTTTTCATTTTATTTTGTTTTTTAGAAGTTATAGGAGTAAAGAAGTTATGGAAATTAAAGCCATTGCACTTGCCATTTAAGGTGAGCATTGGCTTTTTCACTTTTAATTCTTCACGCTTCACTTTTTAGAATGTTACGTTTATGCCTGCCACGAACGAACGGCTTTTCGGGTATGCGGCATAGTCGACACCTGGCGTCATCGGGTTGTTTTTGCTGCTGGTGTCTACTTCCGGGTCATAGCCGTCATAACCTGTAATGCACAGCAGGTTGTAACCTGTGAAATACAGCCTGATTTTCTCCATGTGGATAGCTTTTGTCCATTTCTTTGGCAGTGTGTAGCCTACGGTTACATTCTGTAGTCGCAGGAACGATGCATCTTCAACGGCGTAATCAAGAATATACATTGTTGTCATTGAGGCTGGGTTCCACATCGTCTTGCCTTGGTTTATCTCGTTGAGGCGTGCCATCAACGCTTCGGCGCCACCATAGGCGGCAACCGTTGACGATGACGGCCGGCCGAGGTTCAGTCCTGTTTCTGGATCAATCCAAGTGTAACGGTTGTCGAGGTTGAAATCGGCTACAAGGTTGTAGTTCTTGCTTGACCCGGAGTAGAACGAGTTTACGAGTTTCGTGCCGTTGAGAATCTGGTTTCCCAATGAGTAATTGAAGAAAATGTTGAAGTCAAAGTTACCCCAACGGCCGTCGAGGCCGAATCCTCCCGTGGTAGGAGCTACCGTGTTGCCAAGGCGTTGCTTTACGGGGTCGCCGTTTTCGTCGACCTCTACTTTAGCCATTCCCGGGTAGAGCGTACCTCCAAACAGGGTATAACTGTTGTCGGCGGCGTGCCCGTCAACAAGTTTCCATGTCGTTCCGTCGAGCACGAGGTCGCCGGTTCCGGTAGTTGGGTCGTAAACGGTATAGTAGCCGTTGGTCTTGTAGCCCCAGATTTCGCCGAGACTACCTCCCGGTTCTACGCGGAAGTCCTCGTATGTTGCTATAGTCGAGCCTGCGAAACTACTGCTTTGCCATGGATTGTCCATCGAGAGTTCCTCTATTTTGTTCTTGTTATATGCAATGTTGAAATTGAAGTTCAGGCCGAAGTTCTTTTTGTCAACCAATACTGCGTTGACAGCGAACTCGACACCTTTGTTCGATGTCTTTCCGAAATTCTGGTATTGGTAGTTATATCCGGTACTGCTCGGAACGACACTGCGCATCAGAAGGTCGTCGGTTGTATTCCAATAAAAGTCCAACGTACCGCTTATCCGGTTGTTCCAGAATCCGTAGTCAATTCCGATGTTGCGTGTTGTGGTCGTTTCCCACTTCAGGTCTGGATTGTAAAGGTAAGTCCCTTTATTAAGGGCCGACGTGCGGTCTTCCCCGAAATACGGTACGTGCTCGTCGTTTTCACTCATCGAGTAGGTGCGTGTTATGAGTCCGCTGTTTATTCTGTTGTTTCCCGCCATACCGAAGCTTAGGCGCAGTTTCAGGTTGGAGAGCCATTTTTGTGCGCTCTTCATGAAGTTTTCTTCGGAGATACGCCACGCCAAAGCCAGTGACGGAAACACACCCCAACGGTTGCCGTCGCCGAATTTGCTCGAACCGTCGGCACGCAGCGTGAACGTGGCAAGGTATTTGTCGGCCATGGTATAGTTGATACGTCCGAAGTAAGACATGATGTTCTCTTCTTCGGCTATGTCGCTTTCGTTGGGCAGGGCGGTGCCGGCAGCCATGTTTGCGAGGACCTCGCTGATTGTCATTGATGACGGGAACGATATTGAGGTGCTTGTGTTTGTGGTTTCCTGAGAACTGCTCCATTCCTGTCCGATGAGGATGTTGATATGGTCACGTCCGCCGAACAGTTTGTTGTTGTCATACGTTATGGTGTTAGAGTTACGCCAGCTTTTCGTGTTTTCGCGTGTCAGTACGGCTTGTGGCTGACCGTTTCCGCCGAACTTCGAGTTTACCGTAGCGTTGCTGCCCCATACCTGGTCGGTTTCGTATCTTTTCCATGTATAGCCGAATTCCGAGCGGAATGTCCATCCCTTAAACGGTTTCCAGTTCAGGCCCACGTTGTAGCTTTGCTGCAAGCGGTCCTGGTATTTGTACGTGTCGGTTATACGTTCCGTTGGAGTACGTTGTTGCGAGGTGCTGTTCTCGGCGTCCTCGTCGCTGTCGGTAAGCGGTTCCACAGGGCGGTATCTTACCGTTTGCGCCACGATTGAGTTGGCTGCGCTGCTTTCGTTGGTGTCAGCTCCGCCGCTAAGTCCGTCGAGCTTGGTGTACGCAAGGCGCCCCGTGAAGTCAATGGTGAGCCACTTGTTTAATTTCACGTGAGTTCGGTATAAGAAAACGATTGAAAAAGTTGTGGGAATGAGATATTTTTAGTACCTTTATAGTTGATAATCAATAAGTTACATAAAAATATTCATTCCCATGACTGATGCAAATATAATAGAAATTTTCTGTATTCTCGATGAATTCTGCAAATATTTTGCTCCCGAACTGAAAAAACACACGCTGGACATCTGCGGCAAACGTCGCCGCAACCGCCCGTGCCTCATGTTCGACAGCGAGGTGATGACCATTCTCGTACTGTTCCATATCTTGCGCCACCGAGACCTCAAGTCTTTCTACCTCGGTTATGTATGTAACCACATGCGCAAGGAGTTTCCACACCGCCTGTCGTACAACCGCTTCGTAGAACGCCAGGCTAAGGTAGGACTCCATCTTTTGCTGTTCCTGCAGACATGTGCGTTGGGTAAATGTACTGGAATATCCATTATCGACTCCACACCGTTGAAGTCATGCAATATAAAGCGTGCGCACAGCCACAGGACGATGAAGGGATGGGC
>NZ_JACJJG010000161.1 GCF_016899855.1 Marseilla massiliensis | reverse complement strand
AGATTTAAGAGGTGAAAAAGTGAAAGGGTTAAAAGGTGAAAAAGCATGATTGTTATTTATCCAATAACTTGGAAAGTTAAGTTCCCGTGCTTTTTCACCTTTTAACCCTTTCACTTTTTCACCTCTTAAATCTCTTCTACTGTGAAAAATTACAAAAAGCAAGTACAGTTAAGCAAATAATCGGATTTTTCCTTTGCAGTTACATTTGAAAACTCTATATTTGCAGAACAAGAATGACACAATGTTAGTTTAACTAAAACTTATACTATGGAAGTCGAGAAAATAATGCAAGACCTGGAGCAAAAGCATCCGGGCGAGTTAGAGTACTTGCAGGCCGTAAGGGAAGTCCTCCTTTCTATAAAGGACGTTTACAACCAGCATCCAGAATTTGAGAAAGCAAAGCTCATAGAACGTCTTGTAGAGCCGGAGCGCGTCGTTACGTTCCGTGTTCCATGGGTTGACGACAAGGGCGAAGTACATGTCAACATAGGATACCGCGTACAGTTCAACAGCGCTATCGGTCCATACAAGGGCGGTCTGCGCTTCCACCCGTCGGTAAACCTGTCAATCCTGAAGTTCCTCGGCTTTGAACAGACATTCAAGAACGCGCTTACCACACTGCCTATGGGCGGCGGCAAGGGTGGCTCTGACTTCTCTCTGAGAGGCCGTAGCGACGCTGAGGTAATGCGTTTCTGTCAGGCTTTCATGACTGAACTGTACCGCCACATCGGTCCTGACGAGGATGTTCCCGCAGGAGACATCGGCGTCGGCGCACGCGAAATAGGCTATTTGTTCGGTATGTATAAGAAACTTACCCATAAGTGGGGCGGTGTCCTGACAGGCAAAGGCCTCGAATGGGGTGGCTCAAAGATACGTCCAGAGGCTACAGGCTTCGGTGCCCTGTACTTCGTAAACCAGATGCTGCAGACCCACGGACACGACATTAAGGGCAAGACCGTTGCAATCAGCGGCTTCGGCAACGTGGCATGGGGCGCTGCTACAAAGGCAACCCAGCTCGGAGCGAAGGTCATCACGATATCAGGTCCTGACGGATACATCTATGATCCGGACGGTATAAGCGGCGAAAAGATTGATTACATGCTCGAGCTTCGTGCCAGCGGCAACGACATCTGCCAGCCATACGCAGACGAATTCCCAGGCTCTAAGTTCGTTCCCGGCCGCAAGCCGTGGGAGGTTAAGTGCGACATCGCACTGCCGTGCGCAACCCAGAACGAGGTCAGCGGCGAGGATGCAGACATGCTTTTGGCTAATAAGCCGATCTGCATAGCCGAGGTTTCCAACATGGGATGCACCGAAGAGGCAGTCCAAAAGTTTGTTGCTGCCAAGCAACTCTTCGCTCCCGGCAAGGCCGTAAACGCCGGTGGCGTGGCTACATCGGGTCTTGAAATGACACAGAACGCCATCCGCCTGAGCTGGAGCGAGGCCGAAGTGGACGAGAAACTGCACCAAATCATGCACAATATCCACGAGCAGTGCGTCAAGTACGGACGCCAGGCTGACGGCTACGTGGACTATGTAAGGGGCGCAAACATCGCCGGCTTCATGAAGGTTGCCAACGCCATGATGGCCCAAGGCATAGTATAAACCATAACATATAGTGATAAACAGAATTTTTCTCATAATCCTTTTCAGTGTAATTGGCTGTACTTTGCTCCCCGCGCAGGAGCAAGGTAT
This sequence comes from Marseilla massiliensis, assembly GCF_016899855.1. GTDB lineage: Bacteria > Bacteroidota > Bacteroidia > Bacteroidales > Bacteroidaceae > Prevotella. Next base: position 2,450 of record NZ_JACJJG010000161.1, on the reverse strand, counting down.
GGCCAGTTATTATTCTAACCGCCTGCATGGAAGGCGCATGAGCGACGGTAGCCGCTACCACCGTGACAGCCTTACGTGCGCGCACAAACGATACCCTCTGGGTACAATGCTGAAAGTTACCAACCTGAAAAACGGCAAGGACGTAATAGTGAAGGTAACTGACAGGTGCGGCAGCCGCAGGATTATCGACCTTTCATACGCCGCCGCAAAACAAATAGGAATCGTATCGTCGGGCGTAGCTATGGTAAGGGTCGAGAAATATACGCCACAAGAAGGCATACCGTTCAAGATTAACGACATTACCGACACACCGGAACTTGACTTCGAGATAACCGAAAGGAATGAGGACGGTACGCCGATATGGATGAAATCCGGCGACAAGCTTGACATAAAGCATATCAACAGGCCCGAAAGAAGGCACACTCGCACGGCCGGGAACAGAAAGAGGAACAAATAACAAGAATATACAACAAGACGTTATATCTGTAAATTACGCACCCTGAAACCTACGGTGGGCAGTATTTTACATCGTTGGATACCGCAAACGGTAACGACAAATGCCATCTTTTACACTATAAAAGATGGCATTTGTCGTTTTACTTAATATCAATCAGTTACGTTATTTAGCCTTTTCAGCAGGAAGGGTGATTGAGTTTACTACCGACATCCAGTACTTCCGCAGGTCTGCCCAGTGGTAATACGGCGCCACGTCGGTCTTTACCGGCAGTGTAACGTCACGCTCATTCAACATTACCCTCACAAGAATGTCGTCGCTGCCGGCCTTGCGGAAGAGTGCCATCTGCACGTTGCCGCACATCGGAATGATACGATACGTGCGGTAAGTGTCGGCTATCCGCTGCCAGTCTGACGTCGGTTCGGCCAGCTTGTCGCACCCCATAAGCGCCGCAAGCGGGGCAAGGTTGGTGTCATGTCCGTAGCGCAAGGTGACTGCCGTGCGGCCCGACGCTATCACGGTATCGGCCGTCAGCACAAAGTTCTCAAGCAGGTTGCGCTCCAGTTTATACATCGCCTTATCGCTAAGTGGCGACGGTCCCTTCTCGTAATACCACTCAAAGTTGTTACGCTGCCACAGGTCGTAACGCTCGCGGTCGGTGAAGAGGAACTTCAGGTCGGGCATATCGTAGCTGCTCTGGCTTATTCCGTCAAGCTCGAAAAGGCTCTGCATCAGCGCAACCGGTGCAGGAACACGGCGCTTTACGTACATCGAGTCATTGAAAATTTGGGTCATCAGCCTTTCGGGATGAACGTAAACGCTGTCGGCCATGCGGTAAACGACGTCGGCGTCGGCCAGGTGCTGCTTCTCGTATGCCTTGTTCTTGTACTTTATGTAATACACGTCGTGCAGGCTGGCGTCCATCGTAATGTTAAGCTCCGGGTTGATACGGGCCAGCTCCACGCAGCCCGCCGCCATCGAAAGGAAGGCGCGGCTCTTCACTGTCGAGCGTGCGTCAACGTGCGTTCCGTCAGCAAACGCCTCCGGCCAGCGGTTAACCATGCCTACGACAAGCGAGCGGTGCTGGGCGGCACCCTTCGGGGTAAGCTCGCCGTAACGCCCCTCGGCCTCGGCCGCCAGGCGCTTTATTACGGCAAGTGCCCGCTTGCCGTCGTCGGTAAGCTTGCCTGCGCTGTCGGCAGCGGTGAGGATATCGAGCGGGTAATCATATTTTTCCTTGTCTGTAAGGTAACGCGAGCCGTGGCGGGCATACATCGACACGTAGAACGGCTTATACCCCTCGGGCGGCGCGACAACCTTATCCTCCGGATATTCATAAGCCATATACTTGCCGGCCGCCAGCTTGGGGTTCATCTTTATTTCGTCCCACGCACTCTGGGCCACGGCCGTAAGCGAGACCACGGCCGACAAGGTTATTAACAAAATCTTCTTCATATCGTAACACTTTTCCGTTAGCGGCGGCAAAATTACGAATTTTCCGCCACTCGGCAATGAAACATTCGCCATTATAATAATGACGAAACAAAATTGTAACCTGCACCAACCTACTATCTGACGAAAACCTGCTGTTTTCCAAAATGCGGCCTTTTACACGCTAAAAGGCCGCATTTTACCGTGCAAAAGACGGCCTTTCGCAGACCAAAAGGCCGTCTTTTGGAAAACGCCAGAAAACGACCTGTCTTTTCCTGAAATAGGTTGACAGTTTTTGTTTAAATAAACTACATTATTTTACACACTCTGGATAGAGGTACTGGAATAGTTGACATCGCATCGGGAAATGTGCTGCTTTACTTTACATTCCCGGTCTTTGTCAGGCTGCCCCGCGGGGCAGCCTGACAAAATCGCGGCAAAGATACTATCTTCCGTTGTCATTCCCTCCATGCCCCACCGTTTTTTTCCTTTTCCACAGCCGTTTTTGTTCGCCGCTCCCGGCGTGCGCCGTCTCCGGGGTGTTGTTGCCGATGCTCATGTGGGG
>NZ_JACJJG010000160.1 GCF_016899855.1 Marseilla massiliensis | reverse complement strand
GGTATATCACGAGGATGTGGACGAAAGCACGCCGCCATTCATTGACAAGCAGATAGAGCAACGCTTCGAACAGGAGCTTCGCGCGTCGAAAATCGTATCGCTCTTTGCCTTGGTCGCCATCGTGATATCACTGCTCGGGCTTGTCGCCATGTCGACATATTTCATCCAGCAAAGGGCAAAGGAGATTGCCATCCGCAAGGTGTTCGGCTCTACGAGCGACCAGGTGCGGCGGCGGTTGATACGCACTTTCCTGCTATACGTGGGCATAGCTTTCGTCATTGCCGTGCCGATTATCGTGCACTTCATGTCCGACTGGATTTCGCAATACAGCTATCGCATCACGTGGTGGCCGTGGATTATCGTGGCGGGCGTCATCGTTCTGCTGATAAGTTTCGCCGCAGTGGCAGTACAGAGTTGGATTGCGGCAGGAGAAAACCCGGTGAAGAACATTAAACAAGAATAAGTTTAAAGGTGAGAAGGTGAAAAAGTGAGAAGGTGAGAAAAGATGATTAAAAGTAAAAAGGTAAAACAGTAAAAAGGTAAAACATGGCAAATGGCGTTGCAAAAGGTGGCCTTTTAGGCTGTAAAAGGCCACCTTTTAGAGACCAAAAGACGGTCTTTTAGAAAGCGTTTTATAACACTCTGATTATCAGACGATTACAATTTACAAAGCAGAAAACCGCAAACCTCACCGCAAAATCGCATAACCCGATAACCGTATAACCCAAAAACATACCGTAAAACCGTATAACCACAAAACCGTAAAACCACAAATATGAACAACATTAAGCAAGCATTGAAGAACATTCCGCGCCGAGGGCAGCACAATTTCGTCAAGATACTATGCCTCGGCGTCGGCTTCGCGCTGGCCTCGGTGCTGATTGCCAAGCTGTGTTTCGAGCGTGAATACGACACGTGCTACCCCGACCACGACCGCATTTACCGGATAAGCGAGATTATACAGAGAGGCTCTGACCCGGAATCTATGTACGGAAACACGCCCGGAGGCATTGCCCCTGCACTGAAAAAGTATATCCCGCAGATAACGGAGGCAACGAGAATAAACCCTTGTTGCACCGACGAGGAGATGAAAATGGACACCGAACGGCGCGTCAAGGGCAACGTGTATATCGTTGACTCGTGCTTCTTCAAGGTGTTCCCGGCCAGGATTTTGGAGGGCGACGCTGACGACGTACTGCGAAAACCGTTCTATTGCCTCGTGTCGCGGACGATGGCCGAGCGCATGGGAGGCGACGTGATAGGCCGCAAACTGGAGAGTACCACCATCCCGGGACTGGTGATGACCGTCGGCGCAGTGTATGAAGACTACCCCTGGAACTCGACTTTCCACGACTATGACGTCATGCTATCCATGGCGACACAGCGCAGTTTCAGCTACGACGGACAGGACAACCTGGTAGGAAACGACCGCTACAGGTCGTTCATAAAGGTGGCCGAGGGATGCAATCCCGAGCTTGGCGACTTCGACGCGACGGTAAAAAGTATCGTGAACAAGTTTTTAAGGGAACTGAAAAAAGAAGAAATAGACTTCTCGCTGGCGTTCACCCCGATATCAGAATACACTACGAGAACAGCGACGCGAAACAGATGCTGCCCGTATTGCTCATCCTCGCCGCCGTGGTATTGGCCGCCAGCGTGCTCAACTACCTTCTTATCGTGATGGGAAACACCGTCACCAGGGCACGCGAAATGGCGGTAAGGAAGTGCTACGGAGCCATGCCCAAGAGCATATTCGGCATTACGGTAAGCGAGACTTTGGCGCATATCATCATGGCGTTGGCGCTGGCCGGGGCGCTGGTTTACGCCTGCAAAGGCTCTATTGAGACGCTGCTGTCGGCGCCGGTGACCGACCTCTTCACCAACAGTGGCGTGCTGGTGCTCGTAGGTTTGCTGGCCGTTGTGTTCATCATCAGCGCCCTGTTGCCCGGCAAGATATACAACGCTGTGCCCGTGACGACGGCCTTCCGCGGCTTCACGGAGAACCGCCGGCGGTGGAAGCTGGTGTTGCTGGCCGTTCAGTTCGTGTTCGTCAGCTTCCTCGTGTGCCTGCTCCTGATTGTCAACAGGCAGTATTCCGAGTTAGTAAACTTCGACCTCGGCTATGAATACGACCGCCTGGCGATAATCAACGTCAGCCAAACCAAGGGACAGGAACGCCACGCCATGGTGACCGAACTTAACAAAATGGCCGAGATAGAGGCGTGGACGCAGGTGACATACCCCATGTACGACAACGCCAGCGGCAACAACATAGTTGACCCCGAGACGGGAGAAGAGCTGTTTAACGCCCACGACCTGTACATGGCGGGCGCCAACTACCTTGACATGACGGGCGTTAAGATTAAGCAGGGACGCGGCTTCAACGCCCACAGCGACAGTCTGAGGGAGATGATGGTAAGCCCCGACTTCGCCCGAAAGCTGAAGAACGAGAAGGGATGGAACGACGTGATAGGCCGCAAGATACTTGTAACGGAGCACAGCCGGGTATATACCAACCTGTTCACCATCGTCGGAATATACGACAACTTCCACGCAAGCACGGCGCTGGATGACGACGACCGCCCCACGATGATGTTCTACGCCGACCCTTACGACAGCTACATAAGCTACTTCCTGTTGAAGTTCCACGACCTGACAACGGACAACATGCAGGCCGTACAGCGGCGTCTGCAACGGCTGTATCCCAACAAGACTATCATCGTTGACAGCTACCAAAGGCAGCTGAACGCCAACTATGACGCGGTAAAGAACTTCCGTTCGTCGGTCAGCATAGCGGGACTGTGCGCCCTGCTGATAGCCCTGCTCGGCCTCATCGGCTACGTAAACGACGAGATGCAGCGGCGAAGCAAGGAGATAGCGATACGCAAAGTGAACGGCGCAAGCACCCGTGACGTGCTCCGCCTGATGCTCAGCGGCATACTGGTTATGGCTGTTCCGGCAACCGTAGTAGGCGCGGCGCTGGCCGGTATGGTAGCCGACAAATGGCTGGAGGAGTTCAGCGTGAAGGCCGACATGAGCCTCTGGCTGTTCGTCTTGGGCACAGTCGCCGTGCTGGCAGTCGTCGCCGCGACGGTAATAGCCGACGCATACAAGACCGCCAACGGCAATCCTGTGAAGTATCTTAAAGACGAATAAATTATGAGGTTATGCGGTTGTAAGGTTTTACGGTCATGAGGTTGTATGGTTATAAAGGCACACGGCATAATAATCAAATAACCACAAAATCTTAAAACCACAACAAATACCGCATAACCCAAGAACCGTAAAACCCTAAAACCGTAAAAAATATGATTAAAGTAGAGAATCTTAGCAAGTCGTTCCGCACGGAAGAGGTGGAGACTATCGCGCTGGACAAAGTATCGTTTGAAGTCAACAACGGCGAGTTTGTCGCCATAATGGGTCCGTCGGGCTGTGGAAAGTCAACACTGTTGAACATACTCGGACTGCTGGACAACCCCACTTCGGGGATGTATTGGCTGGACGGACAGGAAGTATCACTGCTCAAGGAGAAAGACCGCACGGGCATTCGCAAGGGGCAGATAGGCTTCGTCTTCCAGAGCTTTAACCTCATAGACGAGCTTAACGTGGAGGAAAACATCGAGCTGCCGCTGACCTATCTCAACGTGGGCAAGGCCGAACGCAGGCAGAAAGTGCAGGAGGTGATGAAGCGCATGGGCATAAGCCACAGGGCAAAGCACTTCCCCCACCAGCTCTCCGGAGGACAACAGCAGCGTGTGGCGATAGCCCGTGCCGTGGTATTCGGACCGAAACTGATACTCGCCGACGAGCCCACGGGTAACTTGGACTCGAAGAACGGCGCCGAGGTAATGCGTCTGTTGACCGAGCTTAACCAGGAAGGCACGGCCATAGTGATGGTTACCCACAACGAGCACGACGCCCAGATAGCCCACAGGACGATACACCTGTTTGACGGACATATCGTAGGTTGATTTCCGTAAGGTGGCCTTTCACGTTGCAAAAGGCCTCCTTTTAACGCCTAAAATGCCGTCTTTTACAATGCGAAAGACGGCATTTTGCAAGCCATCTGACTATCAGCGACTTACCAATAGGCCGAGACTGTGTGGAAAAAGCGCCGCCAACGGCACCACGAAAAACACGGAAGCGATGACAAATAAAAATATATGAATGTCCGCAA
>NZ_JACJJG010000015.1 GCF_016899855.1 Marseilla massiliensis | reverse complement strand
AATTTAATCAATATACAGGTACTGATTATCAGGGACTTATGAGCATACAAGATAATACAAATACTTGAATATCAGCAGCTTATCTTTATCCAACAGAACTGCGGATAAACCATTTATATTAATGTAAGGTTATGATGTTAAGCACGTTGGTTTCATGGCCTGTCCGTCTCCCGTCCCTGCAGAATGGCCGGTTGCGTGCCGTCATCTTGCGGTAGATTGGCTGATGTCTCGGTAGCGGTTTCCTGTATCTTGCCGCTTATCTTGCCGAAATACCCAAGGCAGGTATCCCGCCATTCCTCGGCGTTTTCCAGCTGGTGGTCGAGCAGGGCGGACACAATCATGAAGCGTTCGGTGTCAACATACGGACGCATTCTTTGCCATGTGCCGATAAAACGGCGCACTTCGTCTACTCCTCGGTTATAATGTGCCGAGAGATTCTCCCATAATGTTTTGCCGTTTTTCATCTTGTAGTCCCAGCTTACATGGTGGAACCACAGCAGGTATTCCTCTGGACATGCGTTGATGTCATTGTAAATGCTGTCGTATGGGTGGCGGTACTGGCCTACGGCGTCCGTCCCCGTGCGTGTACGGTCAAAGCCTATGCCGAGGCTGTCAGCCTTGTGGTAGTACACGGGACACCATTCTATGGGATAGTTCGGGTACAGACCGTCAGGCTCCGGGCCGTAGTGGTGGTCGGCTTTGAATATGTGGTGTAGGCCAAGCGGCATCATATAGTCAACGCATGCTTCACGGCTGGCCTCCATTACGGCAGTCATCGGATTGATGAAGGCCGTGTCACGTGTGAATGTTTGTGCCAGCCATTCGCGCGCAATACTGTCAGATGCCAGTTCGGGGTTCCATGCCAGTCGGCCGAACGCATACCAGTTAGACTGTGAGAACGGATGTCCGCACCAATTAGTGTTGTCGCCCGTGTTTGCAACGCCTGCGATTCCTTGCAGCTGTTGTGGACTGACGAATGTGAAAAACTCCTTCCACATCGGCGCAAGGTACACCAAATGGCGGCTCTGCCCGAGGTATTCCTGCGTTATTTGCAGTTCCACCCACATTGGAGTATGTTTCATTCTGTCGAATATCGGGGCGTAAGGTTCGCGTGGCTGGAAGTCGAGCGGCCCGTTCTTTGACTGTAGGATAACATTATCCGCGAACTTACCGTCAAGTTCCTCAAACTCGGTTACGGCCTGCTTTACCCTGTCTTCACCTTCGTGGTTGCCGTACACAAAGCTGCGCCACATCACAATCCCGTTGTATGGGGCAAGCGCCTTGGCCAGCATGTTGGCGCCTTCGGCATGCGTGCGATGATAATCTCCAGGTCCGGGTTGGCCTTCCGAGTTGGCTTTTACAAGAAATCCTCCGAAGTCTGGAATCTTCTTATATATTTCTTTTACTTTCTTTTCCCACCATTCCTTTACCTTTGCGTCTGCCGGATCGGCCGTTTCCAGGCCGCCAGCGGCCATTGGCGACGCAAAGTTCACCGCAAGATAGGTCTTTATTCCGTAAGGACGCATCATGTCGGCTATTACTTTTATCTTGTCAAGATATTCGGTGGTGAGGATATATGGCGATGCATTGACGTTGTTGAGCACGCTGCCGTTTATCCCGATTGATGCATTTGCGCGGCAGTAGATGGTCAGCCGTTCTTTCAGGTCCATGCTCATGGTGCCTTTCTCGCCGTTTATCTCGTCCCATTTCCATATACTTTTGCCTGCGTATCCGCGTTCTACACTTCCGTCGGGGTTGTCCCAGTGGTTAAGTATACGGTACGGAAATGCGGGCGACGACGATGAAACACAAACTGACGGACTTATCCTGAACTTATTGTCGGCAGCGGACAGATTGGTGTCTTGTCCCGTTTTGCCGCTGTAAATCTCGCCTTTTGTCTGTTGCATGCGCAGTAACTCATAAGCTCCATACAGCAGTCCGGCACTACGGCGGGCTTTGACAATGAGCGAACCGTTCTTCCCTGAGCGCTCTATTTTGAAGCCGTCGTTGTCAGGAAGGCTTTTGTCTCTTGACAGTATAATGTCACAACCGTTCCAGAATGCGGCAAGTTCGCTGACGGCTGTTTGCGCGATGTCCGACTTGTCGGAAGTTTCAATCTTGGCTGTGCATGCCCCACGCTGTTTGTTCAGCCATAATCTTGAACCGTCATCGGCTTTTGCCGTGATGAAGATTAGTGCCGTCATCGCGGCTATTGTAATTCTTTTCATGTTCATGTTGCGGCTTTTTATCTGGTTATAGAGTACTTTCATTCTGGGCACTTGATTTCTCTTCCTCTCCTTGTTTCCTGTGTTTATCGGCATATTCGGACGGAGACATTCCAAAATGTTTCTTGAATACGGTGGAAAAATGGGTCTGGTTGTTGAATCCAACGTTGTAAGCCACTTGCGTGATGTTTATTTTACCTTCGCTGATAAGTCTTGCGGCTTGTTTCAATCTCAGGTTACGTATGAACTCGCCGGTGGATATTCCCGTTATTTCCTTCATCTTTCTGTGCAGTTGGGCACGGCTTATTCCTACGTCTTTGGTTAGTTCTTCCACGTTGAAGTCAGGATTGGATATGTTCTTGTTGATGGATTTCATTATGCGTTCCATCAGTGCGTCGTTATTGCCTTTTACCTTTATCTGCTCCATTTTGTCTTCCTGCGTCTGTGCTCCGGAGAATTTTCCCTTGAGTCTTCGCGTCTTGTCAATAAGGTTTTCAATCATTATGCGGAGCTCAGTCATGTCGAACGGCTTGGGCAGATATGCGTCTGCGCCTTTCTTGAAGCCTTCAAGGCGGTCAGAGGCATCTGACTTTGATGTAAGCAGTATTACAGGAATGTCTGACACAAGATTGTTGGTCTTGATATTTTTAAGGAGCGTAATACCATCCATGCCTGGCATTACGATGTCTGATATTACGAGGTCGTAGCGCCGTGAGAGCAGCGCCTGGAGCGCATCATGCCCGTTTGTGAAGTTGTCGAACTTGTACCAGTCGCCCAGTTCGTGCTTTATGTACGTGGCAATCTCCGGGTCATCGTCAACAATCATTATTGAGTAGTTCTTGCTGGCGTGGCGGCGAGGAGCGCTCTTGTCGGCACTTTGTGCTTCTGCATTCACTTCAACGATTTCCTCCGGCTTAAGATGTGCATTTCCGGTGCGCAGCGTTATGGTCATCAGAGCCCCTTGCTTACCGTCCGTACGGTTGCTTGCCTTTATTTTTCCGCCGTGCATTTGTATTAGCGTACGGCAGAGGTTCAGGCCTATTCCTGTACCGGCAGTCTTCATTCCGGTAGTGTTCTTGCCCTGGTAGAAGCGGTCGAACAGCTTGTCCGTGTTCTCGTCGTTGAAGCCTATGCCCGTGTCTTGTACCTGTACGATGACAGTTTCGCCGTTCTGCCGTACTTTTATGCATATCTCGCCACCGTCGGAAGTGAACTTGAAGGCATTGGAAAGAAGGTTCTGTATTACCTTGTCGAAATTTGTGCGGTCAATCCATGCATATACTTCTCCGTCGTTCTCGAGTTTGAGGGATATGTTATGTGACCGTGCGTTGCTTTGGAACATAGCCATGACTCCGCTGATTTGCGTGCCAAGTTCGGTGTTCTGGCAGTGCAGGTGCATTTGGTTCTTGTCTATGCGACGTTCGTCAAGGATTTGATTGACCAACAGAAGCAGGCGTTGCGCGTTGCGGTCAATCGTATCTATGTCGGCGATTGATTCCTTGTCGGTGATTTTTTGTTTCAGCTTGTTGAGCGGACCGAGTATCAACGTAAGCGGTGAACGTATATCGTGAGTGGCATTTATGAGGAAGCGCATTTTCGCCTCGTCCAGTTCTTCACGCTTGTTTTTCTCGTATTGCCTGATGAAGTATGCCGTGATTGAGGCGAGCAGCACGATGTATATCACCCACGCGGTGGTCGATGCATACCAAGGGCCGTTCACAATGATGGTTATTTTCTTTGTCTGCCGTGAGTATTTGCCGTTGCATTCGGCGCGAACGTAAATGTCGTATGTGCCGGGTGTCAGCTCATTGAACTGTATGGAGTTGGTACCGTCACGTACGGGAACCCACTCCTTGCTGTCGTTTATGCGGTACTGGAAGTGTATTTCCTCAGTGTGCTTGAAGTTTAGCAGCGAGAATTCCAGTTGCAGTATATTGCTGTTGTACGGTACCTCGAATTTATCCTTGAAGCTATATACCGACTTGCCATTGACGATAAAGTTGGTCAGGTATATGCTGTCCATCTCCATTGTGCTGTTCTTGACTTCCTCGGGATAGAACACTGTCACTCCGTCGTTTGTCCCGAAGGCTATCCTATCGTTGTTTTTCGAATGCAGGGCGGCCCCCAGGATATATTCGTATGTGGACAGTCCGTTGCCGCTAAGATGGCTGATGAATTTGCGGGCCTTCCTGTCGTATAGCAATATTCCACGTGCCGTACCCAGCCAAATGTCGTTGTTGTTGTCTATGACAATGCTGTATATAAGGTTGTTGCGTATCAGTTCCGAGCCGGGAAACAGCCTTAGGTTGCCTGTGCGCTTGTCATATTCGTACAGGCCGTTGTTGGTGCCGATTAAAATCCTGCCGTCGTGGGTCTCGCCAAACGACAGGCTCTGCATGTTCTTGAGCAAAGTGACTCCCTTGAGCACGTAGAAATCGTAGTTGCGTGTGTCCATGCATGACACTCCGTTGGCGCTTCCTAACCACAGCAGGCCGTCGCTGTCGATGAAAAGGGCCTTTATCCAGTTGTTGCATATTGTGCCTCTTGCACGTTTGTCGCCCATGCTGAACGACAGGCTCTTGCCCGTACGTGTGTCATATACGCACAGGCTTTTGCCGTAATCGCAGATGAACAGCCTGCCCTGGCCGTCGTCCGTCATGCAGTTGAGGCCCCATCCGTCATATCGTGCCTTCTCTTCCGAACGTCCTGTGTACGGGTCGTATGCGTACAGGATGTTCTCCGTGCATAGCCAGAAGCGGCCCTGCCGGTCGCGGTATATGGTGTTAGAGCCGTATGGCGAGGTTGGGTGGGCCGAGATGTTGCCGTTTTTGTCGAATTTGTATACGCCGGCTTTCTGCACGGTAGCCCATATGTCGCCGTCATTGCCGCCGGTGATGGATGACACTCCGCTGCCGAGAAAGTATTTCTGTGACGTGAAGTCCCAACTGCTAAAGGCTTCCTTGTCTTGGTTGAGAAGGTATATTCCCCTCTTGTAGCAGCTCACCCAGATGTTGCCGTCCTTATCCTCGAGGATGTCGTTCACGTTGGAAGTCGACAGGTCAAAGCTCTTGTCCTTGGTTTTCACCTGCTCCAGCCTTGTGTAGCCGGCGGGTATCTTCATCAGTCCCCGGCCAGATGTGCCTATGTAGATGTTGCCCTTACGGTCGGAAATGCCTTTCCTTATCGAGACGTTGCGGCTCAGTATGCCCATGTCGTACTCTGTGGCGGTAAGCCGTCGGGTGGCGTAGTCGTATCTCATTATGCCGTACATGCACACTACGAGGAAACCCTTTGCGTCGGCCTTTACGCAGTTGATGGTCGGTCCGCACGATGTCTTGAAGTCCGTGAAGGTAGTCTGCCCCTTGTTGTCGGTGTGCATTTTCGTTATCATGGAGAAGGGCATGCTTATCCACAAATCGTTGTTCTTGTCGATAAACAGGCGGTTGACGTACTCGTAAGAATTCTTCCATCCCGGTATGTTCTCCTCTATTATGGTTTGTGTACCGGCTTTTATCTTGAAGAGGCCATAGCCGGCAGTGCCTATAAGGATGTCGCCCGAGGCGGTCTGTATGATGTCTTCCACCCTTGGTGTAAGTGCTCCGGGGAAAGGATACTTCTTGAAGCTGTCGTTCTCGTAGTCGTAACTCATAAGCCCCTGTGCGCACCCTATCCACAGGCGGCCGTCACGGTCGGCGAAGGTCTTGGATATGTCGTTGCTGAGCAGCGACGTAGAGTCGGTGTCGTTGACGTTGTTCTTTATGTAGTGGGTGAATCGGTAGCCGTCAAATTTGTTCAGTCCGTTTTCCGTCCCGACCCAGATGTATCCGTACCTGTCCTGCCCGACGCAGTTGGTCAGGCTGCTCATAAGCTGGTTGGTGGTGTAAAGCCGGCCGCTATCGGCTACGGCCAGCAGTGTGGCCATCATGTATGCCGCCATGCTGATGAGCGTGATGGGGCGCATACCGTGGCGTACGTGCTTATTGAGTCTTGAAAATCGTAATGTTTTCATTTGTTTTCCTTACGTTTTGTATCTTTGTCTTTGGCTGTGGTGTGTAGCTTGAAGCAAAACCAGCATATATTGTTTTAATCCGTAAAGGTGGCCTTTCGGCGTTTAAAAGGTGGCTTTTCGGGCTGTGAAAGACCGCCTTTTGCATGGCGGTTGGCACCCTTTCGGGTTGTCGCCTGTGCTGTTTGTCGGGTTGATTTGTTTCCGGTAGAGCCTATACGGCTTGCGAAAGTAATCAAAAATACCCGTATGCCAAAATATTGTTTGTCATTTTTCGGTTGCGGCCGAGCCTTCACGCGACCTTTCCGAAGGCTCCATGAACAGGTAAGACGGAGTGTAGCCGCCATAGTCTACGACTATCTTTTCAAATACAATCCCCGGGTCATAAGGGCTTATTGTCAGCTCGTGTGTGCCGCCATTGCCGTCGCCGAGCGGCAGGGTTACCACGCTTTCCACCGCGCGGCGCGCCACGGTGGGGTAGTATACGGTGTAGGCATTGTCGGGTTTCTCGTTCAGGTTTTTGTTGAAATTCACTTTTTGGGGTGTGCAGCCGTCGATGGACACTCCGTAGCAAAGACCTCCCTGGTTAAGGAAATCGAGGGTTGACTTCACCACTATGTGTACGTTTACTTTACCGTTGTCGGTACGTGTGCCTGCCGGCAGCGTGAACCTGTATGACAGCGAGGCTCCGTCCGTGGCCTTGGTATATGGAGTGAGCGCCATGCCTCCTTCGGTCCTGCCGATATACGGGATATATGTCCAGGTGGCTTCTGCTGCGTTGGCCATGCCATACCAGCTGCCGGCCTCCATTGCCACGTAGCCGTTGTCGCCCTTGTTGACGAATCCGCCGGCGCCGTTATCCGCCACGCGCAGCACTTCGGGCTGTGTGTCAGCGGCAAAGCTGTCGTTCCAGTCGGTGTAGCCGATGTGCTTTTGGGTCATCATGCCGTTCCATTTGCCTCCGGCTATGTCGTGGTTGTATTGTGCGCAGAGCATCGAGTCGCGCTTGAAAGCCCGCTCTACATGGTCAGCCCAGACGTTGGCCTCTGGGTCGCCGAGAGTGTGTAGCCTGTGGTTCATGGCCTGGGCGTAATACATCTGGTACAGGTTTGACATGGCCTGGACCGGGAACAACACCAGCTCGCGGTAAGCGTCGCGGTATTCTTCGGGCAGGTCAATGTACTGCCTTAACGCCTCGGCCTCCAGCCTCATGTAGTCGTCGGCCACTTGCCTCCACTCGCCCGTCTTTGTATTATATGTGTGGCGGTCGAGCATTTCGGGGGTCACTCGCCCGTTGTATTTAAGGTAAAGGTTTATTATGCGTGCTGCCTCGTCGGCCTGTTCCGCTCCGAACTGTTGCTCGCAGAACATCCGTATATGTTCGGTTACGGTTCCAGGCGTGAATCTCTTGGGGTTCCAGGCCATGTCCATGAACAGGGATATGGCATATTCCATAGGCTTCAGGTCGCCTACGTTCAGTATCCATAGGCGGTCTATGCCGTAGTCGTAGGCCAGTCCGAGCTGTTCGCACATGTTCTGTGGAGGCGTGCAGTTGAGCCATTTGGAGTTGCGTGGCGCGCCAACGTAGTCAACATGGTAGTACAGACCCCATCCTCCGGCTCTGTCGCGCTCGCCGGCTGACGGTACACGCCTTACGTTTCCCCAGTTGTCGTCGCATAACAGCAGGGTTACGTCGTCAGGAATCTTCATCCCGCGGTCATAGTAGTCGAGCACTTCCTTGTACAATGCCCATACCTGCGGCGTCTCTTTGGCCGGCCGGCCGGTGACGTCGCTTATTATCTTACGCTGGTTGGTGAAGATGTTTTTCATCAGTTTCATGTTCTTCTCGTACTGCGGCACGTACTCATGGTCCTTGCCTTCCGCTCCGCCCATGGGCGCGTCGCCGTCTCCACGCATACCTATCGTTATAACGTCCTCAGTGCCTTTGGCGCGTTCAATGCCTTCACGGAAAAAGCGGTCGATAACGTCTTTGTTGGTGGCATAGTTCCATTCTCCGTATTTGTCGCGGTTGCGTGCCCACTCCTGATGGTTGCGCGCCATCGGCTCGTGGTGCGACGTGCCTATCATTACGCCCATTTCGTCGGCCGTTTTGCTGTTTAATGGGTCGTCGGCGTAGAATGCCCAGCTCCACATGGCAGGCCATAGGAAGTTGCCTTTGAGGCGGAGTATCAGTTCGAAAACTTTTGAATAAAACTTGTGATTACCGTAGTCGGTGCCAAAAGTGTTCTTAACCCAAGTGGTGAGGCACGGCGCCTCGTCGTTGAGGAATATGCCGCGATAACGCACGACGGGTTCACCGTCGGTGTATACACCTTTTTTTATATATATGCGTTCGTGGCGCTTCACGGGCGTGTCGGCCCAGTAGTACCATGGCGATACGCCTATTTGTCTTGAGAGTTCGTATATTCCGTATATCGTTCCGCGGCGGTCGCTGCCTGCTATTATCAGTTTCCCGTCGGCAATGGTTATAATATATTTCTCGCGTTTGCCTTTGAGGGCACTCTTGTCGATGGCTTTCGCTTTAACCAGCCGGTCAATTTCGTAGGAGTGGCCGATGGTGCCAGCTATTATACGTGCTGTGGCGGCATTGCTTGTTGTGCGTGCCGTGGCTCCGCATACCTTGTTTATGTCGGTGGCAAGGTTGGCGGCCGCAATGCCCACTCCTTTGCAGTCTTTGGCGTCTATGTATATTTCGGCCTTGTTGTCGGCATTCAGAAGAAAGTCTCCGGACGTAAAGTCTACAAAGCGTTCGGCGGCATTTATATTTGTTGCAAATGTCAATAATGATAGTAAAATAGTTGCAAGGTTGATGTGTTTCATGTTCATTGATTTTCCTGCAAAAATAAGTATATGTGTCTGAAAATCATAGATTATTTGTTCAAAATAAACGATGGTGATACAAATTGAAATGCAACTGCGACAAAAATAATTTGGTGTTATAAAAGTATGGTGTACTTTTGCAACATAACAAAACCAATGGTCGGGGCAGTTGAGGCCCGGGCTTTTCAATCTGTTTTAGCTTTATATCATGAAAACTGGAATTACTTGTATCGGAAAACTGTTACTGTCCTTGTTGTGTGGAATGGTGTTCACGGCCAACGCCGCCGGTAGTGGCGACGGCAAAGGGTGGACGGCTACGTGGGCGGCAGCGCCCCAATTGGCATCAGGTGTAGACATGCCGGCGGGCTCAGACTTGTCGAATAGCGCGTTGCGCCAGGTCATCCATGTGTCAACAGGTGGCGATGTGCTGCGCCTGAAGTTGTCGAATGAATATAGTAAGGCGCCTGTTGAAATTAAGTCGGTATATATAGCTACGGCTTCCGATTCGTGTGATATTGACGTAAAGTCGGCTGAATACCTGTCGTTCGGCGGTAAGCGCAGTGTTACAATACCTGCAGGAGGTGTCGTAGTGTCGGATGGAGTAAAGTTCGGACTTTCACCTTTGCAGAGACTTTCGGTCACGATTAATTATGGAACTACGCCCAAGGAGGCTACAGCTCACCTCGGTTCGCGCACTACATCATATATAATAAAAGGTGAGGCGAAACCTAAGACAAGTTTCAGGAATGGCGAGAGAGTGGTTCATTGGTACAATATAGCTTCGTTGGATGTAATGGGCGGCGCCGAAGTTATAGCCGTAATAGGCAACTCTATAACCGACGGCCGTGGCAGTACCACCGACATGCAGAACCGCTGGACTGATGTTTTTGCGGAAAGCCTGCATGCGGCCGGAGCCGGTATGGGCGTGCTAAACCTTGGTATCGGCGGTAATTGTGTGTTGAAAAACGGCCTTGGTACGCCGGCTGTCAAGCGTTACGACCGTGATGTCCTTGCACAAGCCGGTGTGACAAGAGTTGTTATCTTTGAAGGTGTTAACGACATAGGTGGTATAGACGGCAATGCCGAGACTATAGTTAAAGAACTTATTGACGCGTATAAGCAAATGGCCGAGAAGGCCCGTAAGCAAGGACTTAAGGTGTACTGCGCCACTATCACTCCATTCAAGGGAAATTCGTATTATTCTCATTTCCATGAAGCCGCAAGGTTAACGGTTAACGACTGGATACGCGGTAGTAAGTGTTTCGACGGCGTGATAGACTTCGATATGCTCATGCGTGATCCGTCTGATGTTTCATCTATCCGACGTGGCTTCCATGAGGACGGCCTGCACCCTAATGCGGCAGGTTATAAGATGATGGGCGAATATGCGGCTGATGTTATATTGAAAGGTAAATAAGCCGGTATGCCCGCATTCCGATTGTTAGTGCAACATTAACTTCTTTAAATCATAAATATATGCAAAACGAAACAGACATACGCCTTTCCGACCATGAGGCGAAAGGCTTTTATAAGCTGTCTTGGGTGCAGCGTATAGGCTTCGGGTCTGGTGATTTGGCCCAGAATCTTATCTACCAGACCATTTCAATGTACCTGTTGCTGTTTTATACCAATGTTTACGGACTAAACCCGACATCCGCGGCGTTCATGTTCCTGCTCGTGCGTATCGTGGATGTTATCTGGGACCCAGTGGTTGGAGCGTTTGCGGATAAGCATAATCCGCGTTTCGGCAAGTACAGGTCTTATCTTCTGTTGGCCGGTGTCCCCCTTACAGGCTTCGCCATACTGTGTTTCTGGGACGGTTTTTCAGGCTCATTGGCTTATGCCTATTTTACTTACGTTGGTATGTCAATGCTTTATACTCTTATTAACGTGCCCTATGGAGCTTTGAACGCCTCGCTTACACGTGATACGAACGAGATAACCGTCCTTACGTCCGTGCGTATGTTTATGGCAAATTTGGGAGGACTTGCCGTTGCCTACGGCATACCTGTGCTTGTGGCAAACTTGTCGCCGAATGGTAAGATGAACTCTGTAGAGTCGGCAGGGGCATGGTTTACAACTATGTGTATTTATGCGGTAATAGGTTTGCTGTTGCTCATATTCTGTTTTTCGCAGACTAAGGAACGTGTCGTGATGGATAAGGCTGAGACGGCAAACGTGAAAGTCAGTGACCTTTGGGTGGAATTCCGTCGTAATCGTCCGCTCCGTATACTTGCCTTTTTCTTCATTACAGCATTTGCAATGATGTCTGTCGGTAATGCGGCCGGCTCTTACTACATGATTTATAACGTGCATGCCGATGCGTCGCAGGTAGCCAACTTTATGGCGTTGGGCTCCATTCCGGCGTTTATTTTCATGCCAATGGTTCCGGCCATAAAGCGTAAGGTCGGCAAGCGTGGCATGTTTAATATATTCCTTTCGGTGGCAATAGTTGGCATGGCTCTGCTTTATGTAATATCCGTAGTGCCGGTGTTGCGTTCGCAGATATGGTTGGTATACGTTGCACAGTTTATCAAGTCTACGGGAGTAATCGTGGCAACGGGTTATATGTGGGCGCTTGTTCCGGAGGTTATTTCTTATGGAGAGTACAAACACGGGAAGCGTATTTCTGGTATAGTCAATGCCCTGACAGGCATATTCTATAAGGCAGGAATGGCTCTTGGTGGCGTAGTTCCTGGATTGGTACTGTCTTTTGTCGGGTTCGACCAGACCAACGAGGTGTCACAGTCGCCGTTCGCTGAGCAGGGAATACTCTGGCTCGTGGCTGTAATTCCGGCTCTTCTGCTTGGCCTTGCAATGTTCATTATTTCAAAATATGAACTTAGTGACGAGGTGGTTGATAAAATAAATATGGAAATAGAGAAACGATCCAAAAACTAATATTTGCCGATTATGAAACTGAAAGCTGTCTTTTTATTGTTTGGATTGTGGCTTGCCCAGACGGTATCTGCTGTTAATGATGGAGATACGATGAAGGATGTTCTCGGCAAATACTTTACTGTCGGTGCTGCAGTAAATATTGACATCGTATATGGACGCAGTCCGGAGGAGGCAAGGATTGTTACAGATAATTTTAATTCAATTGTTGCCGAGAATTGTATGAAGGGTGAGGTTATACATCCGGAAGAGAACACTTATTTCTGGGATGACGCCGACCGGACTGTCAAATTTGCGGAGGACAATGGGCTTGAGATTATCGGGCACTGTCTTGTATGGCATTCACAGCCACCAGAATGGATGTTTACTTATGAGAACGGAGATACTGTTTCGCGTGCCGTATTGATAGATCGTATGTACCATCACATTACCAACGTTGTATCACGATATAAGGGTAAAATAAAGGGGTGGGATGTTGTTAATGAGGCCGTTAATGATGACGGGACTATGCGGCAGTCTCCGTATTATAAGATAATAGGGCCAGATTATGTCAGGTTGGCATTTGAATTTGCCCATGAAGCTGACCCTAATGCCGAGCTTTACATTAACGATTTTTCTATGGCAAGCCCAGGGAAACGTGCTACTATTTGTAAAATAGTGAGACAATTGAAGGCAGATGGTTGCCGTATAGACGGTATAGGAATGCAGTCGCACAACGGAATCGATTATCCTGATTTGGATGAATATGAGGCCTCCATTGATTCCTTTGCCGCATGTGGCGTAAAGGTGATGATAACCGAGCTTGACATGAACATGCTGCCGTCTCCTGATGATTTCAGCGGTGCTGACATAAGCCAACATTTTGATTATCAGGATAAATTGAATCCTTATAAATCAGGACTTGACAGTAAGGGCCGGAAACTGTTTGAAAAGCGTTATCTTGATTTCTTTGGCATTTATTATAGGCATCGCCATCAGATTTCACGTGTTACCTTTTGGGGAGTTACCGATAAAGGTTCGTGGCTTAATGATTTTCCTGTAGAGGGCCGTACTAATTATCCTTTGCTGTTTGACAGGGAGAACAAGGCTAAGCCTGTAGTCGAGAAAATAATAAAATTGTTTAGTGAATAATACGGACAGATAAAGGAATGTAGGTAGTTCAGGGTATCTGTGTGCTGCTTTTCCGGGTATTCGGCAAAGTGTCTTATATTCCTTTTCTGCCTTAACATGTTTGTTACAAACCATAAAATGATAAATGTTTATGAAAAAAGCAAGGTATCTTTTCCCGAGTGATTACATGGCAGACCCGTCTGCTAACGTCTTTAACGGAAAGCTGTACATTTATCCTTCGCATGATTGGGATTCAGGAGCGGCTTTTGATGATGATGGCGGACATTTCGAAATGAAAGACTATCATGTACTTTCACTTGACGATGTTGAGGACGGTGAGGTGACCGATCATGGTGTTATACTGGCACTGGAGGATATTCCTTGGGCCGGGAGACAACTTTGGGATAATGACGTGGTGGAGAAAGACGGTAAGTATTATCTCATCTTCAGCGCAAAGGACAAAAATGATGTGTTCCATCTTGGAGTTGCTGTGTCCGACCGCCCTGAAGGTCCTTTTAAAGCACAGCCTGACCCAATACGTGGCTCTTATTCGATAGACCCGTGTGTCTTTAAGGATGATGACGGCTCGGTATATACCTATTTCGGTGGCTTGTGGGGAGGACAATTACAGCGTTACAAGGAAAACAAGGCTATGGGAAAGGAATACCTACCTGAAGGAGACGAAAATGCCTTGCCGTCGCGTGTCGCTAAAATGACCGACGATATGCTCCAGTTTGCGGAAGAGCCGCGTCCGGTATTGGTTATAGACGAGAATGGCAAACCCTTGAGGGCTGATGATCCACACAGATTCTTCGAGGCCTCATGGATGCATAAGGTAAACGGTAAGTACTATTTTTCATATTCTACGGGAGATAGCCATTTACTTTGCTATGCCGTAGGCGACAATCCTTACGGGCCGTTTACATATAAAGGAGTAATCCTTGAACCTGTTGTCGGGTGGACAACTCACCATTCAATAGTAGAATATAAAGGTAAATGGTATTTGTTCCATCATGATTGTGTCCCTTCAAACGGCGTGACTTGGTTGCGCAGCGTTAAGGTTATGGAGCTTGATATGGACTCTGACGGCAATATAAAGACCATGCGTAGTGAATAAATACCTTGGTGGATAAATCAACAAATCTATTTCCATAAATTGCGAACGGCCCCTTGAGTGTTATTACTCTGGGGCCGTTCTCGTCATGGTAGGTTATGAAATGATTAACTATGTATTGCCGTTTTGTATGCGGTTTATCGCATCTTGTATCCTTTTTTTAAGCTCGTCTTTCTCCATTGGGCTTAGCGCAGTTTCGTTTTCCTGTCCAGTCCAATTCAGCATGTCGGTTATCTGTTGTATTTCCTGTTCGTTTGCCATCTTTAGTCATTTTTAATATTGACGGCAAACAATTAGCTTTGTACTCTTATATAGCTTCGGTTTTTGCTGCCATGAAGCGTAATTTTAGTAGGCTGCGGTGCATTAAGTTCCTTACCGACTGGTAATTTATGCCCATTATGCGGCAAATGTCGTCATACTTGCGCTGCTCTATATAATAAAGGTGTATTATTTGTTGCTGGCGTGGCGACAGGCATTTTACAAATTCGTTCAGCTTGTCCGTTTTCTTACGTTCTTCTTCGATACACTCCAGGTTGAACGCATCGCTCTCGTCGAAAAGCGTTTTAATGTTGTTATCGTTGATTTCGTTTTCGTACGTGTGGTTGTTGTGGCGGAATTCATCATTTATCCTGTTTCTCAGTGAGACGTACAGGTATGACTCGATATTAATCACGGTGTCGAGCTCGTTTTTCTTCGTGTATAGTTTTACGAACACGTCCTGTATGCAGTCTTTTATCATTTCACGGTCGCTCGTGAATTTTTCACCAAAGGCGAAAAGCTTGTCTATGGTTTTGTCGTAAAGTTCGGTAAAGTTAATCATAGGTTTTAGTTGTTTTGGTGCAAAATTAGGAGCGAAAGCATTAAATTAGTGGTAAAAATCGGTTTATAAATACGAAAAACAGGTATCGGCCATTACAACCGATACCTGTTGTCAGTTAATCCGAATATCGGATTATAATTTTTCCAACCACAATACTTTATCATTGCCGAAGTTGGTAATGGTAGAGGAACCGTCAAGTTTTTCTTTTTTCGAGAGCCTCTCTACCTTTCCATCCTGTACGTCGATGGCGTATGTGGCGTAAGTGCCCGGTTCGATACCGTTCATGGTAGGATGTCCGTCATGTGAATAAATTACGTATCCTACTTCGGGTGAGCCTATCATCTGCTGTTTGGAGTCGCCTTCACCGCTTATGTATGCCATCTTTGCCACGTCAGAAAGGAACTTCCCGTCCTTTACAGGCACGTTGGGGCATGAGCCTCCGGCCATCAGTATGGCCCATCCGTACTGCGGGTATTGCTGGGCAAAGAATGTTACGGCCTTGTCTGGATATTTTGTGCGGTATTCCTTTACGGCCTTGTATGCCTCGGCGAATCCTGTCTTGCCAACCTTCATCTTGCGCATGAACTGGCGTGGGGCCATGTTCTTTCCTGCGGGCGGAGCCCAAAGTCCTTGGGTGTTGTAGTGCCAGTAGCGGATGTCGATGATGTCCACGACCTTTGCCAGCTTCGGATCAGCCAGTATCGCGTCCTGGGCGTCCTTTGTGCAGCTTAGCGCAATGAGCGGATGACGGCCCGTCTCGGCCTCCCATTCGGCGATAGTTTCAAGCCAGAAGCGTGTGAAATGCAGCGGACCGGTATATTCCTCGCTGATTAGTTGTACTACGTTATCGTCGTCCTTGAAGTTCTCGAGGCATTGGCGGATATACTGTTTGTGGAGCGGGCGCAGTTTCGGATTGTCGATGTTGTAGAACTGTTCAGCCATGAAAATACGCTTGTCGCCGGTAAAAGGTACAGGTTCCGGGAAATCAGTGCCGTTTACGTTGTTCACCGGACGCCATGGGCAATCTACCCAATGGGCGCCTGCCTCGATGATGTTATGCTGGAAATAGTTTTCGTGGAACAGCATAAGTCCTTGCTTTGCTCCTTTTTCAGCAAACTCTTTCAGGCGCGACCAGTACCAAAGATTAGGCTTTGTCAGGTCATATCGGCTAAGTCCGTCCCATGCGGTGCCTTTGCCCGTGCGTGAGAATGGCTGTTCGTAGAACGGCGCTTCCACATTGCCGTCGGCACGGCGTATACGTTCATGGTCCGTGCGGCGTAAGTCATACCACAATCCGTAGTTGTGGTCGAGCATGCAGTAGCCGTTTGCCTTCAGGTAGTTTACTACTGAATCTATACGGTCTGTCCAGCCTAAGCCTTCGCGTCCGGGCACGAATCTTGTGATGGCAGGTTTTGCGCCTTTCTTTACGAAACTGTCTTTCACTCTGCCTGCCCACCATGGTATATGGTATCTGTTGCCGGTAACGAGGCGTCCGTCTGCTGTGATATGTCCGTTGGTTATGGCGAACTTAGGTGCTTGGGCAATATCCTTCGCGACTTTGTTGTTTTTCAATTTTACATTTTTAATGTCTTTCACGCCGGCGGGGTCGGTACTTGCCGTATAAGGGATGGAGTCGAGCCACATCTCGAGTGTCAGTCTCGGAACAGTCAGCGACTGTCTTGCCATTTCCTGTGCCTGTTCTATTTCGGGGCTGCTTGTTGCGTTAGTGCTTCTCGGCAGGATGTATCCGTTGATGGCCTTGCCTTCACCCACGCGCTTCTCCAGCTGTGCGTAGAACAGGCTTCGTGGCTGTACGTGCTCGTTGCTGCTTGTCCATTCGGCGTTGCCGGTCAGTGTTCCCCAGCAGCCATTGGCGCTACTGCGGTTGTCGGCGCCGGGCGAATAGCACCAAAGCGTAGAGCCGGTGCATTGCCACAGCATGCTGTTGGCAGTGTTCCAGCCTGTTCCGAACTGGAATTGTTCAAGGTTCTTGAAGGCTATGTCGTTACCGTCGATGTTCACAATGTCGAACAGAAGGCCGGCGGCCCACGACCCTATGCTGCCGCTGAAGCCGAGGCTTTCCTCACCTTCGCACTGCACGAAGGCGTTGGGTCCTGCCGCGCAGAATCCTGCCGCGAAGTCGTGTATGCCCTTACGTGATACGCAACGTTGCACGAGAGTCTGCTGCCCGCGTGTTATGAACACTCCACGGCGCCATCCACCCACCTCTGATACCGGCTCTGAAGCGATGCAGTCTTCAACCGTGATGCGGCTTGTGTTCTTCTGTATGTTTACGGCGCTGCCTGCGAATGACCTGAAGTTTACTCGTCTTACCCAGCAGTCGCGCGTATTGTCCATCCATATAGCGTCCCAGCAGTGGTCTTCGTCTTTAGGATTCCATTGGTTGTGTTCAGACGCAAGGGTCATGTTCTCTACGCCGCATTCGGTTATTTCGCCCTTGTTGTGTCCTGTAACGACAAAGCCTCCTCCATATTTAGCGTCGAGGGTTGTCGTTATTGGGGCATCGATGGTTATGTCGTTACCTGTAGCGGATACGATGGTTCTATCCCAGGTTATGTCTATGTCGCCGGGTTTCCAGCCTGTGTAATCAAGTCCTCCGCCGAAATCGTGGCAGCCGAGTGACTCAATCCATTCCCTTGTCGACGGCCTGATTATCCTTATGCGGTCGCCGCTTTGCAGGCCTTTCGTTGTCGCCAGCGTGAGAGTTGTAGTTCCGGCGGGTACTTTGGCGCCGTTTACGTCAATGGTGTCTCCGCCGTCCATGTTCATGTCACCCTCGATGTAGAGCAGTGCCCCGCGGTCTATTCCGCGCTTGATTATTGTTGTCTTGTCCTGTCCGGAGCCTCTCAGTACTACTCCCGAAGCGCAGATGCGCAGCGGCTTGTCGATATTGAAAGTGCCGGCACCCAGCAGCACGGCGCCTCGGCGGCCGTTTTTGTCGGGTTTCAGTGACGACACGTAATCTATTGCCTTTTGCAGTATGTCGTGCATGTCTCCGCCACTACATTCTACATATACGGCATTGGCTACGTCAGGTATAGCCGTTTCGGAGGCGTGGTATCCGCATGTGGAGTAGTCCATAGGGATATACACCTGCTTTTCCTTGCCTGCTTTGGCGGTCGTGACTACGCCGAGTCCCGCCAGCAACAGCGTTGCCAGGCAGCATTTAGTTAACAGTTTGTTCATATTTCGGTTAGTGTTTGATCATTATTCCTATACCGTTTAGAATAACGACGTTATTCCGTCTTTATTGTACTTGTTTCTGTCTGTTATTTTTTCGTTTGCGACATGGTGTTTAACTATTATTAAGCAAAGTTCAAGTACACGTGTTAATTAACTCATGTTAAATACGTATCGCGATGGCGTTGGCGGCCGTTTACCGAAAAACACCGTTTTTTTTACACTGTGTGTAATGGCTTGGTAATAAGCATGTTATGCTCGATGAACAATTATTCCCATATCAAAGGCAATGTAAAATACGGTATATTGAAGTATAAAAGACCGTGTTTGGCGTTGCCAAAGGCCGTTAATGGCATGTCCGAAGGCCGTCTTTAGCCTTGTATTTTCCCTCACATTGCGACGAATAACATATCCGAACAAATGTTTGATGTCTATTCGCCGGAAGTATGCCGTATTCATGTCCTCTCACGACCCTGCATTATGTTAAATGCTGATGTTAAGCCGTCACCATGCTATTGTTAATTTAACTGAAATAAGAGTGGCGCATACATTTGTGTGGTAGTGTAAAGAACGGTATGGCGCAGACCGTTGTAAGAAATACGCAAAACAGGAAGTCGACGGTTTATGCGTATCCGTCGACTTCCTGTTTTACGTGGAGATATGTCAATTATTATTTGACTTCAATCGGCAGTGTTGCGTCAGGCAGTCCCTCAGAACTAACCGTCAGCGTAGCCGTTCCTGGCTGTTCACCCTCAACTATTACAACCAGCTTGCCGCTGAACAATGGCATTTGGTGCGAATTGAACGTCACGAGCGATGTCGCGTCGCCGTTGCATACAGCGCGGAACGAGCCTGCTCCCTTAACGTCAAAAGCCATTTCGTTGTCTGCCGTGGGGCATGGGTTGCCGTCTTTGTCAACGAGGCTTACCGTTACGAACGACAGGTCACGGCCTTTTGACGATATAGTCTGCCTGTCGGCATTGAGCACAATCCGTGCCGGTTCGCCCGCGGTCTTTACCGTCAGGGTATCGGCGGCGTTGCCCTTAGCGTCGTATGCCACTACGGTTATGTTGCCCGGCTGGTACACAACGTCGTTCCAGCGCAGGCGGTAGCGGTCGAGGCGTGATGATTTGTCATGCTTCTTGCGACCCTGGCTCTTGCCGTTGACGAAGAGCTCGGCCTCGGGATATGACGTGTAGCAGTACACCGGAGTGACTTCTCCCTCACGTCCCGGCCACGTCCAGTGCGGCAGGAGATGTAGTGTTGGCGAGTCCTTGCGCCAGTGGCTGCGGTAAAGCCAGTAGCGGTCTTTGGGCAGTCCGGCAAGGTCGCATATCCCGAAGTAGCTCGAACGCGACGGCCAGTACTCATTATAGGGCGTAGGCTCACCGAGATAATCGAATCCTGTCCACACAAACTCGCCGATAGTCCACTTGCGGTCTTCCTGCATTGCCCAGTCGTCGTCGGGCAGATTGCTCCACGAGCAGTACTCCGTGTCGTATCCCGAGCATTGTCCGTCCGGGTATTCGGCATCATACTGCACCTTCACCGGGAACTTGTACACGCCTCTTGAACTGACTGTCGAGGCCGTTTCGCTACCCAGCAGGAAGCCCTGCGGCAGCTGTTTTATGTTGTTATCGTACTTATGCACTCGGTAGTTGAAGCCCGGTACGTCCATCACTTGCGCAAATCCGGACTTCAAGGCGTCTTCGGCCTTGTCCATACCTTGTGTCACCGGCCTTGTAGGGTCGAGCTTATGGCACAGGTCCTGCAGGTGGCGGGCTATCTCGCGGCCCTCTTCGCTCCACTGTTCGGGTATCTCGTTACCGATACTCCACATGATAATTGACGGGTGGTTGCGGTGGTTGAGCACAAGATTTGTTATGTCGCGGTCGCTCCACTCCTTGAAGAAGCGGGCGTATCCGTTCTTGCATTTAGGATAAATCCACATGTCGAAACTCTCGGCCATTACCATAATGCCCATCGAGTCACACACTTCCATCTGCATTGTTGACGGCATGTTGTGCGAAGTGCGTATCGCGTCGCAGCCCATTTCCTTCATTATACGGATTTGGCGGATAAGCGCAGCCTTGTTCTCGGCCGCCCCTATGGGGCCCAAGTCGTGGTGGAGACATACGCCCTTGATTTTCCGGCTCACTCCGTTAAGGCGGAATCCGTGCTTTGCCGACACGTCGACGGTGCGTATGCCTACGCGCTTTGACGTCTCGTCAACCTGCTTGCCGCCGTCCAGAACGGTTGTCGTGAGCGTATATAAATAAGGTGTCTCGGGTGACCACAGCTGCGGATTCTCCACTTCGCCGGTAACCGTAGCGCGTCCGTCAGCCGGGGTTATGGGCAGTGTTTCTTCGTAAACGGTGTTGCCGTTGGCGTCGGTCAGCGTGAATCTTACCTTTGTGTTGCCGGCGTTCTCGTATCCGTCAACTTTGGCAGACATGTTCAAGGTAGCCTTTTTCGACGAGATTTTTTCCGTACGGAACCATCCTTCCCACTCGTTGAGCCGAGTTTTTGAAGTGACGATTAGCTTGACCGGGCGGTATATTCCGCCTCCGGGATACCAGCGGCTGCTCTCTTCCACGTTTTGCAGGTCAACCTCAACGGTGTTGCGTCCGGCCTTGGCGTATGGCGTGATGTCCACTCTGAAGGCGTTGTATCCGTATGCCCATCGTCCGGCTTCCTTGCCGTTGACCTTTACTACGGGCTCGCTCATGGCGCCGTCAAACAGCAGTTCGGCGTGCCCGTAGCCTTCAGGCAGGGTAATAGTGGTTTTGTAATGGCCTTTGCCTATCCATGGCAGGGCGCCCGAACGGCCCGATTTCTCGGTGGCCTCGGTCTCTCCGTCCTGCTCGATTGCTACGGTCTGCAAGTCCCATTTCTTGTCGAACGGTCCGTTGATGGCCCAGTCGTGCGGCACGCTTACCTGCTGCCACGTAAGTTTGTCACGTGAGAACAGCCAGCCGTCGGCCAGCGTGGTCACCTTTCTCTGCTGCGCGCCGCATATCGTGGCGGCAGAGAGTAACAGTAAAATAAGTTTTGTCTTCATTCTATTTAATTGCGGTTTTATGCTCTTCTTCTGCTTTGCCTTGGTATTAGTTTTCATGGCCGGGATGTTGTCCGGCAGTGTTTCCTGTTTACAAAAATAGTAAAAAAATGGGAATGATGTACTTTGCTTGTGTTTTTTTAGCCATTATGCGATAAAAATACGTATGCCATCTGTACGCCGGATGTGCGTTGGGTGTTAGCCGGCAGAGCCATTGCCGGCTGTCTGACGGCCGTAATCCGTAAACGTTTTGCTGGTTGAATGTTACTGTTGCGGCGTGGTACGGGGCGGTATCTTACGTTCCGTAACAAAACGAGGCCCGTTGCTTACGATTGTAAAAGGCCGTCTTCCGTAATGTAAAAGGTGGCCTTTTGCATCATGAAAGGTGCCCTTTCGCGACGTGAAAGACGGCAAACGGTAAATAGATATGCCGATTAACCTCTTTTACCTGAATAAAGTCCTTTTTGTCTTTAAACTCCAATGAAAAAACTAAAAATACCATAAAAAGTTTTCTTTTGTCGCCTATTATGCCTAATTTTGCCGATTAATTGAATATATCTTGACGATGAAATATGCCATAATCGCGGCGGGCGAAGGCTCCAGGCTTGCTGCCGAGGGCGTGGCCGGGCCCAAGCCATTGGTGCGGCTTGGCGGCGAACCGCTTATAGACAGGCTCGTACGCATATTCTCTGACAACGGGGCTACGGGTATAGTGATTGTATATCGTGGCGGCACGGACGGCATGGCCGACCATATAGGCAGGCTATGCCGCGCCGGAGCGGGTGCCAGGCACGTGCCGGTAGAGGCGGTGGAGGCGCTTACGCCCAGCTCGATGCACAGCCTGATGGCCATTGCCGACAGGCTTGATGGAGCCCCGTTCTGCCTTACGACGGTCGACACGGTGTTCACCGAGAGCGCTTTCAGGAGTTATGTCGGCACGTTGTCTTCGGTAATAGGCGGCACTGCCGACGGTGTGATGGGCGTTACGGGATACGTTGACGACGAGAAGCCGCTATATGTGCGCACCGACGGCGACATGAACATAACGGGATTTCTTGACGAGAGCGAGGCGTGCCGTTTCGTATCGGCAGGGGTCTATGGGCTTGCCCCACGCTCGCTTGACGTGCTGAGGGAGTGCGTCGGGGCTGGCGAGAGCCGCATGCGCAACTTCCAGAGAGCCCTGCTGAGGAAAGGATTGCTCCTTAAGGCTTATGACATGGGCAAGGTGTTCGACATTGACCATGCTGCCGACATCGCCAAGGCAGAGCGTTTTATAGGCGTAAACGTATGAGTGGAGTACTCTGTGTATACCGTGCCGAACGCTTTTCGCCTAACTCTGTCGACCGTGACAGGGCCGTGATGGACGCCGTCGCCTTGCTTCTGGCCGGGAGAGGGATTGCCGTCAAGACCGTGGGCGAGGAGCAGCTCCGGCCTGACAGGGAGGATGCCGTGGTGCTGACGATGGCCCGTTCGGCGGCGGCGCTCGACGTACTGGAGCGGATGGAGGCGCAAGGCTATACGGTTATCAACGCTCCTGGGGGCGTAAGGCGTTGTGCCCGCAGCACGGTTGACCGCCTTATGCGGAGTGCCGGCATACCGGCCGCGCCGCTTTCGGGCAGCAACGGCTATTGGATAAAGCGTGGCGACGAGGCCGCCCAGGAACGTGGCGACGTTGTGCATGCTGCCGACGAGGCCGGCAGAGACGCCGCGCTGGAGCGTTTCAGGGCGAGAGGAATAAAGGACGTTGTCGTTACGGCGCATGTGGAAGGCGACCTTGTCAAGTTCTACGGAGTAGGCGGAACGGGGTTTTTCAGGACGTTCTATCCCGGCGACGGCCTATATTCAAAGTTCGGCGACGAGATGGTGAACGGCCGTCCGGTGCATTACCGCTTCCCTGCAGACGACATGAAGCGCGACGCCGGGCGCCTTGCTTCGCTCGTAGGGGTCGACGTTTACGGCGGTGATTGTATCGTGCGCCGTGACGGGACGTACGCGTTCATCGACTTCAACGACTGGCCCAGTTTCGCCATGTGCCGCAATGAGGCCGCCGAGGCAATAGCCAAGATTGTTTGTGAGAAGGTAAAAAGACAGTAGACAAAAAGGTAAAAGCAAAACCATCCGATAGGATATGACCAAGTTTAAGGAAATTCTCTATGCTTCGATAAAGTCGACCGACACGGAGGAATGGCTCGACATGCACTTTAACAGGCCCGTAGGCCTGGTTATCGCGCTGGCCTGCAAGCGCCTCGGCATTCACCCCAACGCCGTCACTGCGGTATCTGTTGTGCTCGGCGTGGCGGCCGCGTGGATGTTCTATCATGCCGACTTGTACCACAACCTGGCGGGAGTGGCGCTGCTGATGTCGGCCAACTTCTGCGACTCGGCCGACGGACAGCTGGCCCGCCTTACGGGTAAAAAGACGCTTGTGGGGCGTGTCATTGACGGATTCGCCGGCGATATATGGTTCTTCTCCATATATTTCGCTTTGTGCTGCCGGCTCACGTTCCAGCTCATGCCGGGCGGTGTAGACGGCGTGTGGGGGCCGTGGATATGGGTGCTGGCGTTCATCGCCGGCGTGTTGTGCCATTCGCCCCAGAGCTCGTTGGCTGATTATTACCGCCAGATACACCTGCTCTTCCTCAATGGGCGGCAGGGTAGCGAACTTGACACGTACGCCGGCCAGCGTGCCATCTACGACGCCCTGCCCAAGGGCAGTCCGCTGATAGCCCGCATGTTTTACTACAACTACTCCAATTACTGCCGCAGCCAGGAGCGCCGTACGCCGTCGTTCCAGCGCATGATGGCGGCCGTGAACGATAAGTACGGCGACGTGGCGTACATGCCGGAGGGGCTGAGGCGCAGGTTCATCGAGGGCAGCAGGCCGCTTATGAAATATACGAATATACTGACGTTCAACGTCCGCGCGGTATGTATTTATGTAACGTGCCTCGTTGGCTGCCCGTGGGTGTACATGCTGGTAGAGGTCACCGTTTTCACCATATTATATATATACATGCACAAGAGGCATGAAAGCCTGTGCCGTGAAATGATAAAGGAGATATGCAATGGTTAAGGGACTGATATTCGATTATGGCGGTACGCTTGACACGGGCGGCCGGCATTGGGGCAAAGTGTTATGGCAGGCTTATGTCGAAAGCAGCTCCGGCGTAAGCGAAGGCGACTTCCGTGAGGCGTACGTGTATGCCGAGCGCACGCTCGGATGCACCCTTGTCATACAGCCGGACTATACGTTCTACCGCACTCTTGACGCAAAGCTTGCCATCGAGCTTGGATGGCTTGAGGCCTCTGGGCGTATCGGCCGTAGCGGGAGCGGCCTCGACAGTCTGCGCCGAGCCATGCTCGACCGCCTTTACGATGAAGTGAAGCGGCAGACGGAGCGAAGCCGCTACGCGCTGGAACAGCTGAAGCCCAGGTATCCGATGGCGCTTGTGAGCAACTTTTACGGTAACATCGGCGTCGTGCTTGACGAGTTCGGCCTTGGCGGTCTGTTTGACCACGTAGTAGAGTCGGCCGTCGTAGGAATACGGAAGCCCGACCCGCGGATATTCACCCTCGGCGTAGAGGCACTGGGGCTGGAGCCGGATGAGGTTGTCGTAGTAGGCGACAGTTACGGCAATGACATTGTTCCGGCAAAGCGTGCGGGCTGTCATGCCGTATGGCTCAAGGGCGAGGGATGGACGGACGAAACGCATGACGAGACCCTTCCTGACGCAGTTATAACAGACTTGTCGCAGCTTGGATTAAACGTTTTGCATGATAATATGTCAAAATAATATATAGGTTAGGGAAATGAGAAAGGCATTTGTATTGTTGCTATTGATATTCTCATTGGCAATCGACGCGCAGACGATACGGGGGGTGGTAGTCGATGAAGAGACAGGAGACTCCATCCCGCATCCCGGCTTGCAGTACAAGAAGGGCAAGGTGGTCGTGTCCGGCGGCAGCGACGGCAGTTTCTCCATGCCACGCCTCAACGACGAATACCTTACGGTAAGCGCCGTAGGTTACAAGACGCTGCAGATACTCATAGGCCCGAACACTCCCGCCCGGATGCGTATCACGCTGAAGCCCGACACCAAGAGGCTGAAAGAGGTTACGGTAAGGGGCAAGAAGGGTAAGTACAGCCGCAAGAACAACCCTGCCGTTGAGTTGATGAAGCGTGTCATAGCGGCCAAGAAGCGTAACGACCTTGAGAACCATGACTATTACCGTTACGATAAATACCAGAAGCTTACCCTTGCCGTCAACGACATCACGCCCGCCGAAGTGGAGAAGGAAAAGGGCAAGAACCGCCAGTGGCTTGTCAACCAGATTGAGTTCTGCCCGTACAACAACAAGCTCATCCTGCCGCTGTCCGTTGACGAGACCGTAACCCAGCATATATACAGAAAAGACCCGAAGAAGGAGAAGACCATAGTGCTCGGACAGAGGGCCACCGGTGTCAACGACTTGATACAGACCGGAGAGATGCTCAACACGGTGCTGAAGGACGTCTTCACCGACGTCGACCTGTACGACGACCAGATACGCCTGCTGCAATATCCGTTCACAAGCCCTATAGGCAAAGACGCCATAGCCTTCTACCGCTTTTATATAGTCGACACCGTGTACGTAGACCGCGACGAGTGCTATCACCTGGAGTTTACGCCTAACAACCAGCAAGACTTCGGCTTCAGGGGCGAACTGTGGGTGCTGACCGACTCTACGCTGCACGTCAAGAAATGCCGGTTGTCGCTCCCACGGAAAAGCGACGTAAACTTTACCGACAACCTCAGCGTAACCCAGGAGTTCACCAAGCTGCCCAACGGAGAGTGGGTGTTGACCACCGACGATATGTATGTCGAGATGTCTGTGGTCGACTTCCTTACCAAGGCCGTGCTGATACGGACGACCAGAATGACCGACTACGCGTTCGACCCTATACCCGACAAGGCCTTCAAGGGCAAGGCGAAAGTCAAGTACGACCCAAGTTCAAGAATGCGGGGTGACGATTTCTGGGCGGACAACCGCACCGTGGAACTGACCGGTAGCGAGCGTGGAATGGGTACGTTCATCGACAACCTTACAAAGACAAAGGGCTTCAAGTACCTATTGTTCGGCATGAAAGTCCTCATAGAGAACTACGTCGAGACGGGCGGCAAAACACATCCGAGCCTTGTTGACATAGGCCCCATCAACACGATGGTAAGCACGAACTTCATCGACGGCATGCGTACGAGGCTGAGCGCCCAGACCACGGCCAACCTGAATCCGCACCTCTTTGTCTCCGGATATTACGCCCGCGGTTGGGACAGCAGGAAGAACTACTATAAGGGACAGGTGACCTACTCGTTCAACAAGAAAGAATACATGCCGTGGGAATTCCCCAAGCGAACGCTTACCTTCACGTCGACGTACGACGTATGCTCGCCGTCAGACAAGTTTATGCCCACCGACAAGGACAACGTGTTCACCTCGTTCAAATGGACGGACGTAGACAAGATGATGTTCTACAACCGCCAGGAACTGGCCTTCGAGTACGAACAGGACTGGGGATTCAAGACCACGGTCAGGCTGAAGACCGAGGAGAACGAGGCCTGCGGAAAGCTGTACTTTACGCCCTTGTCGCTATACGACGCCGAACCCCCCGCCATTGAGCACGGCAAGATACGCACAACCGAGGCATCGATAGAGCTGCGCTACGCCCCGGGAGAGACGTACGTAAACACGAAGCAGCGGCGGCTGAAGATTAATTATGACCCGCCCGTGTTCACCCTCTCGCATACGGTCGGCGTGAAAGGAGTGCTTGGTGGCGACTATAACTACAACTTTACCGAGGCCAGCGTCTATAAACGCTTTTGGCTAAATAGCTGGGGCAAGCTCGACGTAACCCTCAAGGGCGGCATACAGTGGAACAAGGTGCCCTTCCCCCTGCTCATAATGCCGGCCGCCAACCTGTCGTACATCGTCGAGGACGAGACGTTCAACATGATAAACAACATGGAGTTCCTCAACGACAGATACGCCTCTCTCGACGTGTCGTGGGACCTTAACGGAAAGATATTCAACCGCATACCGCTGATAAAGAAGCTGAAATGGCGAGAGTGGCTTGGAGTGAAAGTGCTGTGGGGCACGCTTACCGACAAGAACAATCCCACCTTGGCCGCCAACGCGGGCGACCCGCTGCTGATGCAGTTTCCCGAAGGCTCGTACGTAATGGACCCCCATAGGCCCTACATAGAGCTGATAGCCGGAATACACAACATCTTCAAGATATTCCACGTGCAGTTCGTACACCGCCTGAACTACAACGGTCTGCCTACCGCAAAGAAAAACGGGGTGCGCCTCATGATGAGGTTTACGTTCTGACGGAAAATAAAAGCCATTCCAATAAGCCGCCTTTTGCGGTTCTTCCGCAGTTTTGTTGGATGGCCTTTCAGCAACATAAAATTGAGCACATCGAGTTTTTCTTTTAAAAGATTAAAAATCAATAGTTTTGTTATATAATTTGAAGTATGGATAAGCCGGATAGTTTTATAGCCCTAAATTTCAATTTAATCAACATACAGGTACTGATTATCAGGGACTTATGAACATACAAG
The DNA here is from genome assembly GCF_016899855.1 of Marseilla massiliensis. Lineage (GTDB taxonomy): Bacteria > Bacteroidota > Bacteroidia > Bacteroidales > Bacteroidaceae > Prevotella. The sequence goes on along the minus strand of NZ_JACJJG010000015.1, from coordinate 22,916 downwards.
ATAATACAAATACTTGAATATCAGCAGCTTATCTTTATCCAACAGAACTGCGGATGAACCCCTTTTGGTCTGTAAAAGACGGTCTTTTATGTTGCGAAAGGCCGTCTTTTGCAAGGTAAAAGGCCATGTTTTGTAACGTTGTCGGTAATGTATTGATTGTCAATGAGTTATGAATGCAGACTAAAACGGCGCCGTTCTTTACTTTTTTACTTTGATTTCCATTCCGTCGCTGAGCAGGCCCGCGCCCTCGGCTACGATGACGTCGCCCTTTTTCAGGCCGTCGGTCACTACGTAGCGCTTGCCGTCGCTGAGAGGCTCGACAGTGATTTCTTTAGATTTTGTCTTGCCGTCTACCACGCGGTAGACGAACTTCTTGTCCTGTATCTCGTACGTGGCTTCCTGCGGAATGATAATCCTGTTTGTATATTTATAAGGTATAACAATGGTCGCGCTGCCTCCGCTGAATAATATCCGCGACGGATTGGCGAACGTGGCGCGCATGGCTACCGAGCCTGTAGCCTCGTCAACGTTGCCGCTTACGGCATCGACAGTGCCTTCGGCTGACAGTTCCTCGCCGCTGCCCAGGCGCAGCTTGACGCACGGCAGCGTGGCGATGGCCTTGTCGAGAGAGCCATGGTCGGCCACGAGGCGCTGCGCCTCGCTCTCCGTAACTGAGAAATAAGCGTGCACTGACGATACGTCGGCCACCGTGGTCAGCGGCTCGTCAATGCTCGAACTTACGAGGGCGCCCAGGCGATAGTTTATCATTCCGATCACCCCGTCTGCCGGACTCTTCACCTCCGTGTATGATAGGTCAGTGCGGGCTGCGGCCAGTTTGGCCTCGGCATTGCGCAGGGCTGCCAACTGTTCGTCAAGTGTGCATTGCGCCTGGCTCACGTCATAGTCGGCCACTACGCCGCTCCGGCGCAGCTGCCTCTTGTCCTCAAGCTCCAGCTGTGCGCTGGCTACCGCTGCCCGGGCACTGCTTACGTCGGCCTCGGCGGCGCGCAGCGAGGCGCGGTAGGGCTCCTGGTCGATTATGAACATGGTCTGTCCACGCTTGACATGCGCGCCCTCGCTTACGCATATCTTCGTTATCGTGCCGCTTACCTGTGGCCTCACCTCTACGCTCTGTACGCCGCGCAGGATGGCGGTGTACTCTTTCTCCAACACGCATGCCGACGGGCTTGCCGTTATCGTCTTGTAGTTGCCGGCGGCGCCGGTGGCCGCCTTCTCCTTGCACGACTGTGACAGTAACGCCACAAAGGCGCATGCCAAGGCGGCAATGTTGCATTTTAAATGTTTCATACCTTTCTTTTTAACGTGATAAAATGTTTAAATCAGCCGCAAAGGTATGCCTCGGGCGGCATTTTGTCGATGTCGGATGTGTAACGAATGTTGTCGTTTTATAAACAAAACGTGGCTTTGTTGTTTTTAACGCGACGAATATTGTCTGTTTTGAAATAATACGTATCTTTGTGGCATGACACTGAACGGTTTTTTACAGACATACCATGCCGACTGTGTAAGCACGCTGGGCGCCGCGCTGTGGCGGCCGAGGGACGGAAGCATTGACAGGGCGGGAATACATACTGTTGACCTGCACTTCGTAATGCTGCTTACGCGCGGATGGATGACCGTGCGTATGGATAACCGTGACGTCACCCTGACGGCTAACTGCTACGTCGACACGGCGGGCTGCCATGACTGCACGGTGATAACCGAAGCTTCGCCCGATGTTGACGGATATATGCTCGTAACCACGGAAAAATTCCTGTCGCATGTGTTCAAGAGCCGAATGCCGTTCTTGCCGGAATGCTTCGAGTATGTGTTACGCTGCCCCGTGTCGCTGTTTGACGGCAGGACCGCCGCCATAGTGGCTGAGGCTTTCGCCAGTCTGGAACGAAGTATCTACGACTGTGCCAACGTGCATAATGACGAACTCGTGGCCACGAAAACGGCTGTATTGTTTTACGAAATATCCAACTGTCTGTTTCGGCGTGTCGGCCAAGGAGCGTGTGGCACGGCTTCAAGCCGTAAGAACAGGCTGTTCGTCAGGTTCATGTCGCTTCTCAAGCTTAACGCCCGACTGCAGCACAATGTAGGGTTTTACGCTTCGGAAATGTGCATAACGCCGCAATACCTCAACAGGATTGTGGGCGAGGTGAGCGGCAGAACTGCCTCCGACACCATAAACATGGCCGTGACGGGGGAGATAAAGGCCTTACTCGCCAATGTCGACATGCCTTTGAAGGACGTTGTGCGGCGCACAGCCTTCAACGACCAGGCGGTGTTCACCAAGTTCTTCAAGAGGCAGACGGGCATGACGCCTATGCAGTACAGGAAATGCGGGCTTGAAGGACAGACGCTTGGCCAACGTGTATGAATAACCTGTGGGCGGGGGATGGTAGCCGGCGCTTGTGCGGCAGGACGGACGTCGGCATGCGGATAGCCGTCAGCCCTTGCCACAATATATAAATATAAACGTATGAGAAAGATTAAGAATCCATGGACGGAGAAAGAGGGCTACGGCTGTTTCGGCTGTAGCAAGGACAATCCTATCGGAGTGCAAATGGAATTTTACGAAGACGGCGACGACGTGGTTAGCTTCTGGAAGCCCAAAGGGCTTTACCAAGGCTGGGTGGACACCATGCATGGCGGCATATTGGCCACACTTGTCGACGAGACGGCCGGATGGGTGGTGTTTAGGAAATTGCAGACCACCGGCGTTACCACCAGGCTTGATGTGAAATACAAACGGCCGGTGATGACCACCGAGGCGCAGGTTACCGTGCGGGGGCATGTTGCCGAGATAAGGCGCAACCTCGTTACCATAGACGTGGTGATAGAAAACGCCAACGGCGAGGTATGCATCGAGGGCAGGGTCGTTTATTTCGCGTTCGACAAGGCCAAGGCCCGTGAGTATGGATTCACCTCGTGCGACCTCGAGGGCGACGAGCTTCTGTCCATGTGACTGTACGTTGGCTCACGGCGGGGCATGGCTCATAGCGGGCGTTCGTCTATTTTTTATACGCAAACGTTTGCGTGTTGCCGCTTTTTTGTTATCTTTGTTCTCACGAATATAGGATGCGGCTCGGCAATGGAATGTCAAAAACTTTGTTTTTTCCTTGCCATTGCGCTCGCCTTTCACTATCTTTGCATATATCAATGTATAAAATGGCATGTAAATGGGACAACGCAGAACGTCGTTAAAGGAGATAGCCGAGCAGCTTGGCGTCAGTATCGCGACCGTTTCACGCGCGATAAGGGACAGCCATGAGGTAGGCGACGAAATGAAGGATAAGGTGAAGGCTCTGGCCAAGAAGCTGAACTACAGGCCCAATCCTTTCGCCCAAAGCCTTAAGCGCAATGCGCCCAAGGTGATAGGCGTGGTAGTGCCAAATCTTGTCACGCATTATTATGCCGCTGTGCTTGACGGCATTGAGGATTATGCAACGAAGGCCGGCTACGCGGTCATCACGGCCAACAGTCATGAGGACCATTTGCGTGAGGAAAAGGCAATCGACAACTTTGCGGGTATGTACGTGGTGGGCATTATAGCGTGCCTTGCGCAGGATACGGTGGACTACTCGCACTTCATCGAGATAAACGACATGGGCATACCGCTCGTGTTTTTCGCCCGTACGTGCCTGCCGGAGATGTTCTCGTCAGTGGTGTCGAACGGTGACGAGGCGGCCAAGGAGGCTACACTGCACTTGATAGATACGGGTAGCAGGCGCATAGCGTTCATCGGCGGGCCGCAACATCTCGACATGATGAAGAGGCGTAAGCACGGATACCTTGAGGCCTTGCGGGAGCGTCGCCTGCCGATTGACCGCTCTATCATCATAAACGGCAGCATTGACTATGAGTATGCGCGCGAGGCTGCCATGGACTTGTTGAGGCGTGACGACCGCCCCGACGCCATCCTTGCGTTCAACGATATAATAACGATGGCTTCATTCGACGCAATCAAGGCCCTTGGGCTTCGTATCCCGGACGACGTCGCTATAATAGGTTTCTCGGAAGGGGAGACTTCGTTCTTCGTCACCCCGAAGCTGTCGGTCATCATGGACCAGGCACATCTTACCGGCGAGCGGGTGTGCGAGTTGCTGCTGAAGAATATCAACGGCGACAAGAAGATATATAAAGAGGTGGTACCGATGATTGTCAAGATAAGGGAGAGCTCGGACAAAAGAAAGGATTAAAATAGTTTTATGTCATTGATGATGATGGCGCCGACCTCGGCATTCAGGTTTTTCACGAGGCGTTCGCGCATCATCGAGAGATCGGCCCTCAGGGCGGGGTTGAGTATTTTCACGAAGAGTACCTGGTTGCGGATAAACTTCTCGCCTGTGTATTTCTCGATGGCTTTGCCGGCCACTTTGCCCCACGAGTCGAGCAGGCGTTTCTGCCTGAGGGGTGTCTCCAGGCCGTCGTGCCTTAGGCATTGCGCCACTATGTCCTCCAGTGATTTGACTTCACGCCTGAACATGGTCGTCCTCCTTATTCTCTATCACCCCGTTTTCGACATAAAACAGCCGGTAGTCCAATTCGCTACCGCGTAATATGCGGTCAAGGTGTTCACGGTTAGTGTCGGTCAGGAATATCTGTCCGAAGCCGTCGCCGCCTACGATTCTCACTATCTGTTCAACGCGCGATGCGTCAAGCTTGTCGAAGATGTCGTCAAGCAGGAGTATCGGGCGTACATTGTTCCTGATGTTTTTGAGAAACTCGAACTGCGCAAGTTTCAGCGAGATGACGTATGTCTTGTTTTGTCCCTGACTGCCTTCGCGCCTTATGGGATAGTCGCCTATCAACATCTCAAGGTCGTCGCGGTGTATCCCGTGCAGCGAATAGCCTACAGCGCGGTCCTTGTTGCGGTCGCGACGGATTACGTCAAGCAACGGCCCACGCTGGCAGTGCGACACATAGCGCAGCGTAACGCTTTCTTTTTCCTGCGAAATGCTGCGGTAAAAATCCTGAAATAGCGGCGTAAGCTCTTTTATGAAAGAGTCTCGTTTGTGGTAGATGATTTCTCCTTGTTCTGCCATTTGCTCTTCAAGCAGCCCGATGAGCGTATCGTCGGGCTCGTTGTCGGCTTTCAGCATTGAGTTGCGTTGTTGCAGCGCCTTGTTGTAGCGGTTGAGGGCCTCGATGTATGTACCGTCGTATTGCGAAATGACAACGTCCATCAGTCGCCGCCTTTCTTCGCTGCCGCCCTCGATGAGAATAGTGTCCGACGGAGATACGAGAATCAGCGGTATCAGTCCGATGTGTGCCGACAGCCGCCGGTATTCTTTCTTGTTTAGTTTAAAGTGTTTTTTCGTGCCGTGCTTCATGCCGCACGTAACCCTGTCTTCATCGCCCGCATCGTTTACGTAGCGGCCGTCAAGCATGAAGAAGCCTGCCCCGTGACGTATCGCTCCGGAATCAGTGACGGAGCACGAACTGCGGCAGAACGACAGGTAATATACGGCGTCGAGAAGGTTGGTCTTGCCCACGCCGTTATGTCCTATGAAGCAATTTAATTTTTGGGAAAAGGCAAGTTCAGCCTCGCTTATATTCTTATAGTTAAGTATGGATAATCTGCTCAGAAACATAAGTCTTGCCATTCAACTTTAGTGCAAAGTTAGTCTATTTACCAATGAAAAACGAAAAAAGTCAACGATAAATTTCAATATTCAGGATAAAATCCGTAATTTTGCCACGTTTTATGGACAAGTAAATTAAAAATCATAAACATAAATGGCAAACATTAAGGAAAACAAGGGCACAATGGACAATGCCCTCAGTCAGAAAGAGGCGGTCTTCATGAAGCATAAAAAGGCCATCTCCCTCGCTATTATCGTAATCATTCTCGTTGTGGCAAGCATCATTTGCTACAACAATTATGTGTCGGGCCCAAGGGAACAGGAGGCAAGTACGGCTTTGGCTAAGGGCCAGGAATACTTCGCAAGCCAGCAATACGATATAGCGTTAAAGGGCGACAGCACCGGATACAAGGGCTTCTTGGCCATCGCTTCCGACTATGGAAGTACTGACGCGGGCAACCTTGCCAACCTTTACGCCGGTCTTTGCTATGCTAATCTTGACAAGTGGAATGATGCGGTGAAGTATCTTGATGCTTATTCAACGTCGGATGATGCGATGATAAGTCCCGCCGCTGTAGCCGCTTTGGGCAATGCTTATGCTCATGTAAAGCAGCTTGACAAGGCCGTTGACTGCCTTAAGAAGGCCGCTTCGATGGCTGACAAGCAGGCTGAAGGTAACGCTAACAACAGCATTTCGCCTTCATTCCTTATCCAAGCAGGTGAAATCCTTGAGAGCCAGGGCAAGAAAGACGAGGCCCTGAAAATCTATCAGGATATCAAGGCAAAGTATGTCAACTCTCCGGTTTATGGCGAGATAGACAAGTATATCGAACGAGTTAGCGTAAAATAATGGCCACTTCATTGCATAACTTGTCGGACTATGACCTGAGCACTGTGCCCGACGCAAGTAACATGTGCTTCGGGATAGTGGTAGCCGAATGGAATCCAGAAATAACCGGGGCATTGCTTGACGGTGCGGTAAAGACCCTTGAAAAGCATGGCGCTCTGCCCGAGAATATTCACGTAAAGACTGTTCCGGGAAGTTTCGAGCTCATATACGGCGCACATCAGATGACGCTTAACGACGGTTATGACGCCATCATCATATTGGGATGTGTCATACGTGGCGAGACTCCCCACTTTGACTACATTTGCCAGGGCGTTACCTACGGTATAGCAAGACTCAACGCAAAGAGCCAGATACCGGTAATCTACGGGCTTCTTACTACCAACGACCTGCAGCAGGCCAAAGACCGTAGTGGCGGACGCCTCGGTAATAAGGGCGATGAATGCGCTATCGACGCCATAAAGATGGCAAAGTTCTGATAATTTCAATTTAAAATAAAAAGGATAATTGAGAATTACGGTTGCTTTGTAAAACGAGTTAATCCAAAGATAACATAATTCTCAATTATCCTTTTTTATTTATAACAGTAATCATGATTGTCAATTCTTGAATTGTCAATCCTAAATCAGATAAGTTTATGAAGTTTATTTCATGGAATGTAAACGGCCTTCGTGCTTGCGAGGGTAAGGGATTCAGCGACGCTTTCAGGCAACTTGATGCCGACTTTTTCTGCCTCCAGGAGACAAAAATGCAGGAAGGGCAACTCGATTTGCAGTTTGAAGGTTATCAGTCTTATTGGAATTATGCCGAGAAAAAAGGCTATTCGGGCACCGCTATATTTACCAAACACGAGCCTTTGAACGTAACTTACGGTCTCGGCATTGACGAGCACGACCATGAGGGGCGTGTGATAACGCTTGAAATGCCCGACTTTTATCTCATAACCGTTTATACTCCTAACTCCCAGGACGAGTTGCGCAGACTTGAATACCGCATGAGGTGGGAGGATGATTTCCGTGATTACCTTCTTAAGCTCGACGCCGTTAAGCCCGTGATAGTGTGTGGCGACATGAATGTAGCGCATGAGGAAATCGACCTGAAGAATCCCAAGACCAATCGTCGCAATGCCGGATTTACCGACGAGGAGCGCCAGAAGTTCACCACGTTGCTGTCATCAGGCTTTACGGACACGTTCCGTTATCTTTACCCTGACCTCGAAGGCGCTTATTCCTGGTGGTCATACCGCTTCCGTGCGAGAGAGAAGAACGCGGGGTGGCGTATCGATTATTTCGTAGTATCTAACCGCTTGGCCGACAAAATCAAGTCGGCAAGCATTCATAACGAGATATACGGTTCTGACCATTGCCCGGTAGAGTTGGTCATTTGAGGGTAAAACAGGAAATATCACGATACATATCGCCTTGTAAAAGGTGACATTTCGCATTGTAAAACACCGTCTTTGGACTTGTCAAAGGCGGTGTTTTACATTATATTTTAGTACATGTATCATTAATATTGTTTTTCAATAACAACCTTTCATCTTTCATAATTCAGGTAAAAGCCTGGTTTTTAGTTGTTTATGTGGTGAAAGATGGCTGAAGCGAATCTTTCACTTACTATGTCGTTGATTATCAGCATGATGTTTCGATTGTGGAAGATGAAAGGCAATTAAGGGAAAGCATGACGGATAGCATTAATCTTGTGGTTTATAAGGATTTTGTCGTCTATAATGATTTATCAAGACTCTTGGAATACAAAAATCGGGTATGAAAGCGTACTGTCGGAATATTTGTGTACAAAAAGAACATTTTACAGTTACGCAAGTTAATGTATATTTCGTAGATATTTCGTATTTTTGCATCCGTAATCAAATACTAAAAACACCGACATGAAACACGTCCTGATATCATTATTATCGTTGCTAATGGTAAGCGAGGCATACGCCCAGCTTACTCTTGACAGTTGTAAGGCTTGGGCAAGGACAAATTATCCGGTTATAAAACAGTTTGACCTGGTAGAGCAAAGCCGCAGGTTTACCGTCGACAACGCCTCAAAGGCGTGGTTGCCGCAGGTGTCGCTATCCGCAACGGCAAGTTATCAAAGCGATGTCACACATATACCGGTGGATATTCCGGGTGTGGACATACCAGGTTTGGACAAAGACCAGTATGACGTCAACGTTACCGTAAGCCAGCAGGTGTACGACGGCGGTGCCGTGGCTTCGGCGCGACGCATGGCCAATGCGCAGGGGGACGTGGAGCGTGAGCGGGTCAACGTGGCAATGTATGATGTGTATGAGCGTGTGGAGCAATTGTTTTTCGGTATTTTGGTGCTTGACGAACAACTGGAGCAAGTACGCCTGTTGCAGGATGACCTGGCATTGAGCTACAACTCGGTAAGTGCTATGATGGAGGGCGGCGTGGCCAACCAGACCGACGTTGATGCCGTAATGGTGGAGCAGGTGAAGGCCCGGCAGGCTGAAACGGGATTGCTCAGTTCGCGCAGGTCATACCTGAAAATGCTCGAGACGTTTACCGGACGGACTTTTGCCGAGGGGGATTCGCTTGTCAGGCCTTCGTCAGAAGTTGTAGCGTCTTTGGACAACAAGCGTCCGGAGTTGGCCTTGTATGCCGCCAAGGACCGTCTGCTCGATGCGCGTCTTGGGGCGCTTGACGTTGACTTGCGTCCCCGTCTGGGCGTATATCTGCGTGGTGGCTACGGCAAACCGGGGCTTGACATGTTAAGCAACGACTTTGATGCGTACTACCGAATAGGCGCTACGCTGACATGGAACATCGGCAGTCTGTACACAAGGAGTAACGACAAGCGCCTAATCGAGGCCGAGCGGCAGACCAACAACTCAGAACGTGACGCTTTCTTGTTCAATACACGTCTGCAGACAGAGTTCCAGAACGGTGCGATAGATAACCTCAAGCAGCAGCTTGAACAAGATGACGAGATAATAAAGCTGCGCGAACGCATACGTTCTAAGTCCGAAACGAAGGTCAGGAACGGTACGGAGACTGTCAACGAGATGTTGCGTGACATCAACGCCGTGAGCGATGCACGGTTGGCAAAGCGCCTTCATGAAATCCAGCTGTTGCAGGAAATATACAAGTTGAGGAACATCAACGGGCAATGACGGCACTGCCATCCCTTGGGGTGGATTATAGGAATTCAAATCAACAATACTGATAAAATAATTAAGACGATGAGAAACATATTTTTATTATTAACCGTTTGGGCGTTTATGGCATGCTCTTCAGGCGATGACGGGTATGACGCCACCGGCATGTTCGAGGCTACCGAGGTTATTGTTTCGGCCGAACAGCCGGGCAAACTGTTGCGTTTTGACATAACCGAGGGCGACCGCCTTGACTCAGGCCGCCAGGTTGGACTTGTTGATACAGTGCAGCTTTATCTGCGGGCGCGCCAGCTCGGTGCCACGAAAGAGAGTTACGCAAGCAGCCGTCCGGACATTTCAAAGCAGCTTGCCGCCACGAGACAGCAGCTTGAAAAGGCTGAGGCTGAGCGCAGGCGTTATGAGGCGCTGGTAAGGGATAACGCGGCCAACCGCAAGACTCTTGACGACGCGGAGAACAACGTTCGTGTGTTGCGTCGCCAGCTCGACGCCCAGCTGTCTACGCTCGGCAACAGTACGAACAGCCTGAACAGGCAGATGGATGCCACCGAGATACAGCGTATGCAGGTGGCCGATATGCTTGAGAAGTGTCATGTTAAGTCGCCAATAACGGGAACGGTGCTCGAGAAATATGCCGAAGCAGGCGAATACGTCACTACCGGCAAGCCACTGTTCAAGGTTGCCGACGTTAATGACATGGAACTCAGGGCGTATGTCGCCGCTCCGGAGCTGACTTCGTTGAAAATAGGGCAGCGTGTCAAGGTGTATGCCGACCTTGGCGATAGCGGGCGCAAGGAGTATCCTGGCGTCATTACGTGGATAGCCGACAAGGCGGAGTTTACCCCTAAGACGATACAGACGCGCGACGAGAGGGCCAATCTTGTCTACGCGGTGAAGATATCGGTAAAAAACGACGGCGGACTGATAAAAATCGGTATGTACGGAGATGTAAAATTCTGACGTTATGGATATTATAACGGTTAACGGTCTGCGCAAGAAGTACGGGCGGGTGACGGCTCTTGACGGTGTGGATTTCGGTGTGAATGAAGGTGAGATATACGGTATAATCGGTCCTGACGGTGCCGGCAAGACGACGCTGTTCCGTATATTGGCCACCCTTTTGCTTGCCGACGCTGGTTCGGCTACTGTCGACGGGCTTGACGTCGTGGCCGACTACCGTGAAGTAAGGCGCCGGATAGGCTACATGCCCGGTCGGTTTTCGTTATACCAAGACCTTACCGTCGAGGAGAACCTTAATTTCTTCGCCTCCATTTTCGGCTCGTCCGTGGAGAGCAACTATGCTATGGTGGCTGGGATATATAGTCATTTGGAGCGTTTCAGGACACGGCGTGCAGGCAAATTGTCAGGCGGTATGAAGCAGAAGCTGGCCCTTTGTTGTGCTTTGATACATGCGCCGAGGGTTTTGTTTCTCGACGAACCCACTACGGGGGTTGACCCCGTGTCGCGCAAAGAGTTCTGGACAATGCTCGAAAAGCTGCGCCGCGATTACGGCATAACCGTGCTCGTGTCGACTCCGTACATGGACGAGGCCGCCTGGTGCGACCGTATCTCGCTTGTACAAGGTGGCAGGATAATGCAGACAGATACGCCCGACGGTATCAGGGCAAGGTTCTCGTCGCGACTATTTTCCGTCAGAAGCGTGGCCATGCACAGGCTGATGACCGACCTGAAGGCGTGTCCGAGCGTAACGTCGTCGTTCGCTTTTGGCGACTGTTACCATGTGACGTTGGACGAAAGGGCTGGTATCGGAGAGCTTCAATGTGAACTTGCCGCGTGCGGACAGGGTGATGCCGTGATTGAGCGTATACCCCCTACGGTGGAAGACTGCTTCATGTCGCTCATGCAACGGCATGACGTTGCGGAATGAATGGCTTTGATTTTTGATAAAATTGTAATGTCTTGATATACTGTGTATTACCGCCAGTGTTGGAAAAGACCGTCTTCGGGCTTGTAAAAGGCCGCCTTTAGCGGTGCCAAAGACGGCCTTTGAGCCTGTGAAAAGCCGTCTTTTACAAACCTTGAGAAATGATACAGTGTGAGGCTTTACCTGCCTCTGGCTTATAATAGGAAGAGAATATGGATGCAGACTACGTGATAACGGCAGACAACCTGACTAAACGTTTTGGCGACTTTACCGCCGTTGACAGAATCAGTTTCGGCGTAAAGCGCGGCGAGATATTCGGTTTTCTCGGTGCGAACGGCGCCGGAAAGACCACGGCCATGCGCATGTTGTGCGGTCTTAGCCGACCTACCTCAGGACGGGCCATGGTGGCAGGATATGACGTAGGCCGTTATCCTGAGCAGGTGAAGCGGCACATCGGATATATGAGCCAGAAGTTCTCGCTCTATGACGACCTGACCGTGGCCGAGAATATGCGCCTGTTCGGCGGAATATACGGCATGGACAGGCGTACCATAAGTGGCAAGACGGACGCCATGCTGTCAAGTCTTGGCCTTAAGGACGAGTGCCGTTCGTTCGTAGGGTCGCTGCCATTGGGGTGGAAGCAGAAGCTGGCGTTTGCCCTGGCCATCTTCCACCAGCCAGGAATAGTGTTTCTCGATGAGCCTACCGGCGGGGTTGACCCCGTGACGAGAAGGCGCTTTTGGGAGCAAATCTATGAGGCGGCCGACAGTGGAATAACTGTTTTCGTAACGACGCATTACATGGACGAGGCCGAGTATTGCGACCGGATATCCATCATGACGGAAGGCCGTATAGCCGCTCTGGATACCCCTGCCGGGCTGAAAAGCCGTTACGGGACAGATAATCTGTATGACGTGTTCTATAAAGTTGTGGGCAGTTAGGTTTAGTTCTTTGAATAACCATGAATAAAGTTACAATCACCGGGCATAATGAAAACCGCCGCCAGACTCTCCGTCTGGGGTGGGTGGGGCTGTTGCCGTTCGTCAGAAAGGAGTTCAGGCACATCTTCCGCGACGGCCGCAGCATGCTGATATTGCTGGTTTATCCTGTCATTCTCATCGTCCTGTTCGGTTATGCCGTCACTACCGAGGTGAAGAACGTGCGCGTGGCGGTGCTCGACAGTTCACACGACGAAGTTACCCGACTGGCATGTGACCGCATATCGTCCAACAGCTATATGACGCTGGTAGCTTCGGTCGGTGATATCGACCAGGTATATTCGCTCTTCAGGCGCGGCAAGGCGGATGTTGCCGTTGTGTTCGGCAGCAATTTTGCCAATGACATAAAGCATGACGGACTGGCCCAGGTGCAGCTTCTCGTTGACGGCACCGAGCCTAACCAGGCTGTAATGCGCACCCAATATGTAGGCAGTGTGCTTTCAGACGTAGGCCGTGAGCTGGCCGGAAGGGGAACGTTTGGCACCGCGCCGGCCATTAATCCCGTGCCACGCATGCTTTATAATCCCCAACAAAAGAGCGAATACAACTTCGTTCCGGGGGTAATCGGTATGATTCTAATGCTGATTTGCGCGATGATGAGCAGTATAGCAATTGTCCGCGAGAAGGAGAACGGCACAATGGAGGTGCTTCTTTCGTCGCCGTTGTCGCCGGCATGTATCGTTATAGCCAAGCTGGTTCCGTATTTCGTAATATCCGCCTTCAATATCGTTACCATCCTGCTGCTTGCCCGCTACCTTCTTGGTATTCCCATGGCGGGCAGTCTGCCGGTGCTTCTCGGCGTCACGTTGCTGTACATTCTCGTGGCGCTAACGCTCGGACTGCTTATCTCTACGCTTGTGAGAACCCAGATTGCGGCCATGGTACTGTCGCTCTTGCTTATCATCCCTACGGTTTATCTGTCGGGACTGGCCTTTCCGTTGGAGAGCATGCCCGGCGTGCTTCGTGCCATTTCAACCATTGTTCCGGCACGATGGTATATAGATGCGGCCCGTAAACTGATGATTCAGGGCGTCGAGGCAAGGTTTGTAATGCAGGATGTTTGGGCTATGGTGATTACCGAAGCGGTACTGCTCGGCATTTCGTTAAAGAAGTTCAAGGTAAGGCTGTGACTGTTGTCGCGGTCAAGTAAAGAGTTAGGTTATGATACGTTATCTTATCCAAAAGGAGTTCTTGCAGATGAGGCGCAATGCTATCCTGCCAAAGATATTCGTCATATTGCCCGTCGTTATGCTGCTAATAGTGCCTTACGCGGCCAACCAAGAGGTCAAGAACCTGACGTTCTGCGTCGTTGATAATGACCACAGCACGTTGTCGCGGCGGCTTGTTGAGCAAGTGGCGGCCTCTGAATATTTCAACCTTACTGCCGTAACGGCCGATTATGCGTCGGCTATGGCGTATGTCGAGGCCGGTAGCGCTGACGTCATTCTCGAGATAGGGCCTCGTTTTGAGCGTGATCTTGTGGCTGCGGGGCATGCTGACGTCGGTGTGTCGGCCAATGCCGTTAACGGCGTTAAGGGAGCTCTTGGCCAGGCATATATGTTGCAGATAATAGCGGATTGCTCTGCGAGGATACGTGCCGGGCGCGGACTTGGCGTCTCGGACGTGTCGGTTGCCGGCGTTGACGTCCGTCCGCGTTACCTTTATAATGAGGCTCTTGATTATAAGGTATTCATGGTTCCTGGTATAATGGCCATGTTGCTGACGCTGCTTATAGGCTTTCTGCCGGCGCTTAATATCGTGGGTGAGAAGGAGCGGGGCACCATCGAGCAAATCAACGTTACGCCAGTTGGACGTTTCGGCTTCATCTTTTCTAAACTCGTGCCTTACTGGTGCGTAGGTCTTTTCGTTCTGTTATGGTCGGTTTTGTGGGCTTACCTGATTTACGGACTTGCCCCGGCCGGCAGCCTGTGGCTGTTGGTGGTGGCCTCGTTGATATATTTTTTAGTGGTTTCGAGTCTTGGTCTTATAGTCTCGAACTATTCGTCCACCATCCAGCAGGCGGCATTGCTGATGTTCTTTTTCCTTGTGATATTCATATTGATGAGCGGTTTGCTCACGCCGATATCGAGCATGCCGGAATGGGCGAGGGCGCTGACTTATGTCAATCCGTTGCGTTATTATATCGAGTCAATGCGTGCGTTATACCTTAAAGGCAGTACGTTGGCAGACTTGTTGGCGCCTTTGCTCGCCATGGTGGCGTATGCCGCGGTGGCCTGGGCGTGGGCTGTGGCGAGTTACAGAAAGAGCAGTTGATACGTTCTTGACGGCTTAACGCCTGCTTATTGCTTGTTTTATATTATTATGTTAAGGTAAAAATGAAAAACCTGAATATGTCAAATAATTCACTTGAGCGCCTGTCTTTCCATGAAGTAAGTACCATGCTGTCTGGCGCCAGTCATGCTGATAGCCGCATGAGGGTAATCGGCCATGACATGGCTATGCTGAGAAGCGGCGAACTGTTGTTCCCCTCGGTGGTGCGTCCGGGCGTGCCGTACATCATGGAGGATAGCAGGATAGGCATGTTGAGGAATGGCGAGGCGCGCCTTACGATAAATCTTATTGAGCATAAAATGCGCAAGGGTATGCTTGCCTTTATAGGTACTGGCAGTATAATACAGATGGAGGAGGTGTCTGATGATTTCGACTTGTGCGGCATGATGATAAGCGACGGAAGGATGAAAGGGGCCTTGAAGGATGGCATGCCTACGTGGTGCGTGGGCAACGCCACGTTTTTTACCCTTGCGCCGTCGCCGTCTGAGTTTGACTTTGTTGGGCGGCTGTTTGATGCGGCATGGACGTTGATTGGGCAGGAACGTTTCCCCGACGAGACTCTTAACGGCATTATACACGCCGTGGTGCATTATTATAATTATCTGAAGGATACTACTTTGGGCACGTCGATACGCCAAATGCCGCGCAGCAGGGAAATATTCGAGCGGTTTATAACGCTTGTCAACGCCTTTGGACGGCGCGAGCATGACATCAGTTTCTATGCCGACAAGATGTGCATAACGCCGCGCTATCTCGGTACGGCAGTCAAGGCGGCAAGCGGAATTACGGCTAAGGAATGGATAGACCGTGCTGTCGTGACGAACGCCAAGATTATGTTGAAGTATGGCGACGGACAGATAGCCGGAATATCCGACAGTCTTAACTTTGCCAATACCAGTTTCTTTTGCAAGTTCTTCAAGCGGCTTACGGGCATGACGCCGATGGAGTACAGAAAGTTATGATGTCCGTAGGCATTTGTTGAAGCCTTGCTTCGGGCATGGTTAGCGTACTGTGCGCCGGTATCGTGCGGCTATTGTTTTGGTGCATGTATGCGTGTCGTGCAGTGTAATGATTGCGCCTGTTTTGCAAAAGGCCGTCTTTCGCTTAGTGAAAGGTGGCCTTTTGGAGCATGAAAGGCGGTCTTTTAGCTTGCGAAAGACGTCCTTTTACGGAATGCTTGTCATGGTATTGATTAGCGGCCGGTTGCTGATGTAGACGTCACTGTCGGCAGACGGTATAAAAAATGGAGGCCATGAACCGGGGAAAAGGCGTCCGGACGTTATTTAGTCCTGGCCTTTTCCCCGGTTCATGGCCCCTTTTTTAACGTTCAAGGTCTTACTCTTCAACCTCGAGTTCGGCCCTTGTGTCTTTCTCGATGCTTATGTCGCCCATGCACGATAGCGTTATCAGCAGCGGCACATAGTCGTCGCTCAATACGTCGGGTGCGCCTACGCTGGCCGCGAGTACGAGGCTGCTGTCGTCGGTATGGTCAACGACGATACCCAACAGGGCGCTCTTTTTCATGTATTTCTCGCTGATGACAGACGAGAAGTCGGCCTTTCCGAAAGTCTTGTCGAAGAACACTGTGCCGTCGGGACGTGTCACCCTTACGGTTATCTTGTTGTCGTAGTACTTGTTGCCGGTATCGTCGGTAATCATTGGCAACGACGTGTCCGCGCGTCTCGATATGCTTACCGTGTATTGTTTGCCCTGCCATTCTACTGCGTCACGGTGGTCATAGTCCTGCATCTTCACCGGTGCGGCAGGCGCTTTCCTCACCGTTTTCTTCGCAATGATGTCCTTTGAGGGCTTCTTTTCGCTACATGCCGAGAAGGCGAAGGCCGCCGCCGCAATGAGCAATAAAGTGTATTTGATTTTCATTTCGCGTTTTTTCATTTTACGTGCAAAAGTAATACAAATCATGTAAAATGCAAAATAAAACATAGTTTCGCTTTCTTATTATTTTGAGTTTCATCTATTTTTCACTAAATTTGTAACAACTTATGAGAAAACTTACATTATATATCGTGCTTCTCGTGCTTGCGTTGGCCTCATGCACGGGTGGCGGCAAGGCTCCCGAAAAGGAAGAGCTGATGGACACGATACCGGTAATGGTGATGCAGATACGGAAGTGCTCGAGGCTGTATACGGCCGAATACCAGGTGCACAAGATAGTGACGCATGACGACAAGGTGGAGCTTAAAGGCTCGTTCATGCAGCAGAAGTTCAATATCCCAGTGCCTATGTCGTCGCGCAAGATAGCCATACCGATAGAGGCCAAGCTGAAAGCGTACATCGACTTTGGTGACTTCTCGGAGAGAAATGTCGCTGTAAGCGGAGACAAAGTGGAAATAATACTGCCCGACCCGAAGGTTGAGCTGACGTCAAGCCGTGTCAACCACGGTGAAATAAAGAAGTACGTGCCCCTGATACGCTCTAACTTCAGCGACGCCGAGATGTCCGGATACGAGAAGCAGGGGCGTGAGGCCATAATAAAGAGCATACCTAAACTCGGTATAATAGAGATGGCACGGCAGGGCGCAACGCATGCGCTTGTGCCTATGTTGACACGTCTGGGATACAAGGAGGAGAACATAACGATAACATTCCGCAAGGAGTTTACTGTTGACGACCTGCCGTTGCTCCTTGACAATAATACTATCGAAAATGGAAGATAACAAGAATCTGGATAAGAAACGTGGCAACCGGCTCGTCGACCTGTGGGCAGGCATTGGCCGCCTTAAGCTGTATGCCGTGCTGGCACTTGTGTTGCTGGCCATTGTGTCGATGGCATATCTCGCGCGTTCCTGCCGTGACAACAGCATAACTTCAGTCGTAAACGACAAGATTAACATAACGCCGACGCAGGTTGCGGCCATGAGGGAAATAGGCGAATGGGAGTTTCTGTCGATTGAGGACGAAGAGATGATAGACACGGTAAGGAAAGGAATATTCAAGGACGATGAGCTGATACGCATATATTCGGGCACGTTGAGGCTCGGCATAGACTTAAGTGAGGCCAAGGACGACTGGGTAAAGCTTGACGGTGACACCCTTGTAGTGGTATTGCCGAGGGTGAAACTGCTTGACGACGACTTTATTGATGAGGCCAAGACACAGTCGTTTTTCGAGACAGGCACGTGGAGCGACAAGGCGCGTGAGGACATGTACCACCGTGCAGCGGTGAAGATGAAGCGCCGTTGTCTTACCAAGGAGAATGTTGAAAGTGCCGAGAACAATGCCATGAGGCAGTTTGACAGGATGTTCAGGGCAATGGGTTTCGACTATGTAAAGATACGATTTGGCAATTAAGAATTAAGAGTTAAGAATTAAGAAATAACGTCTTGTTGGTTATTTGACAAGGGTATTTTTCTTAATTCTTAACTCTTAATTCTTAATTAAATATACAGAACACGCCGGCTGCAATGAAGATTAGCCCCACTATAGTGCTCATCCATTTTTGTATTACGTGCATTTTTTCTTTCATTGCCGTGGTGCCGCTTATTCCATAGGCAACACTCCACGCCAGTATTACGGCAGGAATGGATGTCGCTACGGCGAAAATTATCGGCAGGAGATAGCCTGTAGCCGATTTTGCAGACATAGGCATGAGCATGCCGAAATACACTATGGCGCTTTCCGGACAGAATGAAAGCGCCAGAATCACGCCTAACGCAAAGCTTCCCCATACTCCGTGAAACCGGCGTGCGCGGGTGGATACGTCGGGGCAGTGCTCATGCCGATGTATGAGGCGGTCGGCCACGAAATACACTCCTACCGCTATCAGGACGGGGCCGAGCACCCTTTCGCCCCACGTGGCGAACCAACGGCCTACGGCTTCCATGTCGACACTGCTCCTGAACAAGCCGAGCAATGCCGCTCCAAGTGCCGAGTAGGCTAATATGCGCCCTGCTGTATAAGCAAGTCCGCTCATGAATATACGCCGTCTGTCGGCCGTGTCCCTTGCGATATATCCCATTGCGGCAATGTTGGCGGCAAGAGGGCAGGGGTGGAGCGCCACTATCAGTCCGAGCATGAACGCCGTTAGAACCGGAAAGTTGTTGTTGTCTATAATGCTTTGAATAATCTCCATTTTACCTTAAAAACATCTGTTGCCAGGCCTTGTGCCCGTACCTGCCGCGTGTGTAAGTGGCCGTGTACGGCCGGCGTGCGTTGGTTTCTGGCCTTGTTTTAGGCCGCAGGCTTGTGCAAAGATAATGATTTAGACCGAGAAAAGCAATATGTGGATAGTGAAATAAATGGTAAAAGGGGATTGTGTCGGTTATTTTCGGCGAAGTGGCTGTTGCCGTTTCAAAGAATGATTTTTGGCGGTTTCGTAAAGTCTTGATAATCAGGCGAATAGTAAAATGCCGCCTTTCGCGTTGCGAAAGACGGCATTTTGCGTCGTGATTGACGGCCTTTCGTCTTATGAAAGGCGGCCTTTTATACGGCGTTCTGCCGCATGTCGTGATTCTATCTGCGGTATGGCGGACGTTATACTATTACGGTATGTACGACCGTTGGGCGTCGGCAGTCCTTTATTCGGCCGTGGCATTACGGATTGATGTCCACTACACCCGAACCGGAAACGTGCCTGTCACACTGCCCTACATGCCCGTCTATGTCGATGTCGCCCGAGCTTTTAACCGTGCATTGTGCCTTTTCAATGTTCGCGTTTTGCAAGTCGATGTCGCCCGAGCCCGTGGTTATGGCGCTGAGTTCCTTGGCGTTGATGTTGTCTATATCGATGTCGCCGCTGGCTGAGACGTCAGCGGTGAGAACGTTGCATGTCAGACTGCGTATTTTTACGTCGCCAGAACCGTCAATGTCTATGTCCATCCTGTCGGTAGTGATACTGCCGTCAGAGCCGAAATCGCCGGCTCCTCTCAGCGTGATGCCGCTAAGCCTTGGCGAGGTTATATATACGTCTACGTTGTCGCTGTCGTCGTCACGGTATGCTCCGCCTTTACCGTCGTGGTATATGCGCAGCGTTTTGCCCTTGTATTCAGTCTTTGCGTTAGGGTCGTTACCTTCAAATCTTACACTGTTTGCGTCACCCTGTGTGTAGTAAATGTCGTAGTTGCCGTCAACTTCAATCTTTTCAAACTGCCTGTCGGCGCTGTTTTCATTTACGGTCGCCTCTGCTGTAGTCTCGTTGTTGCCGGCTGTTGCCGTGTTGTTTTTCCTCTCCGTGTTGCACGCTGTCAGCATGATGAACGCTACGGTGGTTAATAATGTTTTTCTCATGGTGGTAATCATTTGTTTGTTTTTATGTACTAAACGGGCAGACAAGGAGCCCTTCATATCGTGTGTATTGCCGGTTCTCCTTGTCTGCCCGTTGTTTTCATGTTCTGTCAAGCCGTATCTTTACTGTCTGTCGTCCAGGAATTTTCTTGCGGCACGCAGCTGGTGGCGCATTACGCTGAGGAATTCCTGGCTCTCCTGCAATATGTTAAGGTAGAGCAGTGATACTTTCAGGTTGGCGTTGTTGTCCTGGTACATGATGTCGATTACGCGCTTTCGCATTGTCGAAAGTTCGTCTTTGCACTCGTCGGCGATGTTGAGCGTTTCCTGGTAGAGCTCATACCTGTTGGTCGAAATCATCTGCTCAGTATGGTTCATCAGTTCGTTTATCTTGCGGCGGGTGTTCTCAAAGTCGTCTTTGTACGCCTGCGGCAGCGGGTTGAAGTTGTTGTCCACGTGCTCCTTCACCGGTTCCAGCATACGTTTCAGGCAGTATATGAACTGCTGGTCGCTGTTAACTCCGAGGTGGAACCACGTGTTTCGCTCTATGGCAATCTCTGCCGGAATGCGCCGCATGGCAAGAAGTTCTTTCCTCCTGAACTTCTTTAACTGCGACTGTTCTTCCTTCAAGGCGCTGTTGCAATGGCGCAGCTCTTTCCTGTTCTCGTTGTATATACCGTCGATAATGCGGTTGAACTGCTCAAGCGCAAAGTGGGTGACGAAGCTTTGGGTGCGTGATACGTGCTTTGAGAGCAGGTCCCATACTATTTCCTTGTCTCTTGTGCGCATCATGAGTTGGAATACGTCGTCCTTCTTCTCCTCCTTTTGCTTCTTCGCAAACTTGCGGTTGCTGCTCCAGAGCAGGTAGATGTCAAGCACCATGAACGCTATCATGACGGCTATTCCGCCGAAATGCATCATCGCGCAGACTATCGCGCAGACAGCGAATGCCACTCCGGCAGTTACGAACCATCCGCCGATAACCGAGATAACACCTGTTACGCGGAACACGGCACTCTCACGGCTCCATGCCCTGTCGGCAAGAGAGCTACCCATGGCAACCATGAACGTAACGTAAGTTGTTGACAACGGAAGCTTGTAATTGGTACCGAAGATGATGAGCATTGCGGCAAGTACCAGGTTGACGGCTGCACGCACCTCGTCGAAAGCAGCTCCGTCAGCCAGTATGGCCTCTTCTTTGTTGAAGCGGTTGTCTATCCATTTGCGCATGCGCGGCGGCAGAATCTTGGTCACTGCGGCGTTCATGTCCTGAGTGGCGCGCACTATGCTGCGTGCCGCGCGCGATGAGCCGAACATCTCGTCGCCTTCGTCCTGGCGACTTAGGTCAACGCTTGTCTTGACGACATTCTGCGCTTTCTTCGACGTTGTCATGGCGATAATCATTATAATTCCGGCCAGTACAAGGTAGAGCAGCGGGCTCTTTGCCGACGACATGAGCGATGTCATCATGAAAGTGTCGAAGTTGCCGTTGCCGTTGGCAAGGAAGTCTTGCATTGCGTCAAGTCCGGCAAGTGGCACGCCGATGAAGTTTACGAGGTCATTGCCGGCGAACGCCATTGCCAGCGCGAACGTTCCGGCCAGCACGATGAGCTTGAATACGTTGATACGCAGCAGGTGCAGAATCTCCATCAGCACCGTTGAGCATACGAAGAAGACTGTCATGAGCATCATGGTGTTCGTCTCGATCCACTGGCGTGCAGCCTCGCTGATGTACGGCGACTTGCCTATGCCCGTGATGAATATGAAGTATGCCAGTGACGTAAAGGCTATACCGCCGAATATTGCAATGGTATAGCGGAGATGTTTTTTATAGTTGAACGTGAAGATAATTCGTGAAATCCATTGGACTATTACTCCGAAGAAGAAAGCTATGGCAACGGAGACGAAGATGGCTATTATGACACTGAGGGCCTTGTCGCTGTTGAGCAGGTCGTAGATAGTCAGTGACGGGTCGGCATGCATCTTCAGCATGGCAAGGATGAATGTACCTCCGAGCAGCTCGAACACGAGTGAAACGGTTGTTGAGGTAGGTAAGCCGAGGCTGTTGAAGGTGTCGAGAATAATGACATCGGTCACCATCACGGCGAGGAATATTGTCATCACCTCTTCAAAAGAGTAATTGTCGGGCCTCATAATGCCGTGGCGTGCCACGTCCATCATGCCGGCACTCATTACGGCTCCTATCAGTATGCCGACCGACGCTACAAAGAGCACCGTACGGAACTTGGCCACCTTGGCGCCGATGGCCGAGTTGAGAAAGTTTACGGCGTCGTTGCTTACGCCTACGAACAAGTCGAATACTGCCAATAGAAGCAGGAATGCGACTATTAAAAAATAAATCTCTGTCATAAACCTTTAGTTTTCTTTATGATTGATATGTTTGCGATTTCACGCCGCAAAAGTAGAAAATACATATTACAATTTCTTTGAACGGATATTTCATTTGTGTTACAATCGTAACAACTGCTACGAAATTGTAGTCTTACCTTAATTTAATATGTTTGTTGGCTGAAGGCATGCTGTTGTGCGAAAGACGGCATTTTGGCTTGTAAAAGGGCGTCTTTCGGGTGGTGAAAGGCCGTCTTTTGCACCGCAATATGCGGCCTTTTTGTCTTTTCCTGAAATAGGTTGACAGTTTTTGTTTAAATAAACTACATTATTTTACACACTCTGGATAGAGGTACTGGAATAGTTGACATCGCATCGGGAAATGTGCCGCTTTACTTTACATTCCCGGTCTTTGTCAGGCGGCCCCACGGGGCCGCCTGACAAAATCGCGGCAAAGATACTATCTTCCATTGTCATTTCCTCCATGCCCCACCGTTTTTTTTCTTTTCCACAGCCGTTTTTGTTCGCCGCTCCCGGCGTGCGCCGTCTCCGGGGTGTTGTTGCC
>NZ_JACJJG010000159.1 GCF_016899855.1 Marseilla massiliensis | reverse complement strand
CTCATGGACCTGCACGACAAAATCCTGCTGCGGAAAAGGGCGCTCATTGAAACCGTCAACGACGAACTCAAAAACGTCTGCTACATTGAACATACCAGGCACCGCAGCATTGACGGTTTTGCTTCCAACCTGGTTGCAGGGCTTATCGCATACAACCTGCTTCCTAAGAAACCGTCACTCAATATTGACATCATTGATAAAAGCAGGCTTATTGCATAAGATTATTATACCGAACTCACGTTAAATTATGTCCCTACAATGGATGAAACTCTATCTTTATGAGGCATTACCTAATACCGAACTCACGTTAAAACAAACCTGTGGAGCGGCACGCAGACCGTCACCGACGGCTGGCAGGGCAGCGTACAGGTCACGGCCGACGGCCTTCAGCAGGCTGTAGAGGGCGATGTCATCGCCGTAACGGTAAGCGAAATATCGCAGACTGCTAGCTATCCGCAGGTTTCCTTGCGTAAAACTGCGGGCTGGGCACAGTTCGACCCGGCTGTAGGCGTAAACCTCGATAAGGACGCCGCACTACCTTACGAGGCGCGCATGACCCTCACCGCAGACGTTGTTGACGAAATCAAGGCCAACGGTTTCGTCGTCACCGGATGCGGATTTACCGCCACAAGCATTGACCTTATACAAAAGAAGGAGCTCGAAGAGGGCGAGAAGGGCAACCCCGTACACACCGTATGGACAGGCGACAAGGCAATCGATTGGTCTGAAGGCGTAACTGACGGATGGCTGAAGATAGACGCGGCAGGCTTCGCCAACGCGCAGACTGGATGGAAGCTACGCTTCAACTACTCCGATCTTGCCATCGGGGCGCAGGGGCACATATCCACCGGAGGCTGGACCGACATGCCCGACGCCACGGAATATGTGCAACTTACGGCCTCATTCTTCGAGTTCACCATAACCGAAGTCATGCTCGCTGAGCTTAAATCGGGCGGCTGCATCGTCACTGGCATTGGCTTCAGCCTGACAAGCGTCGAGCTTATAGACCCGGCGCAGGTACCCATGATGAGCTGCGCCGTTGACAACGGCAGCATAAAATGCTGGGAGGTCGACGAGCAGCCGCAAATAAGCGTCACGCTGCAAAGCCTCGAAGGCAGCGACATGAACACCAACGTGACCCTTAAACTGCGCACCGACGCATACGAAGACTACTTCACCAAGACCGAAAACGTTACCGTACAGGCTGGCGGAACGGTTACTGTCACCATACCGCTGACGCTCGAACCGGGCTTCTACCACGCCGTGGTGGAGGCGAACTACGGCCTGCTGCGCGACTTCAACATTGGCTACAACCCCACGGCAATAACCGCCGCGCCCGACATGCAGCCCGACTTCAACGAGTTCTGGGCAAAAGCCAAGGAGGATTTGGCCGCCGTCCCCATCGACGCGAAAGTAACCTTGGACGAAGAAAAGTCGACAGGCGCGCGCAACGTGTACTTTGTCGAGATGCAGTCGGTTGACAACGGCGACGGCAAACCTGTCACAATACGCGGCTACTACGCCGTTCCGAAGGCCGAAGGAACCTACCCCGTGGTGATAACGCAGAACGGTTACGACAGCAATGGAGCGTCGCAGATATACTGGCCCGACACCGACAGTAACCCGGAATGGATTGAGCTGAACATCAGCAACCGCGGACAGCTAATCAACAACCGCGCCCCTTACAAGGATGAAAACGCCTTCTACGGCGAGGATTACAAGGATAACGAATGGTTTGCGTACAACTTCGGCGACAAGGACACCTACTATTACCGCGGCGCTTACATGGACGTGGTGCGCTCTATCGACTTTGTGATAGCCTCTAACGAACTCGACTGCGCCAAGGGAAAGGTGCAGGCTGACAACATCTTCATGACAGGCGGCTCGCAGGGCGGCGCGTTCACCATTGCCGGAGCGGCCCTCGGCGACGGCCGCATCAACGCCATCGCGCCGAGCATACAGTTCATGGGCGACTTCCCCAACTACTTCAAGGTAGGCTCGTGGCCCGCTTCCACTGCCCGTGCGATGCAGGAAAAGCTCGGATTGAGCGACGAAGAGATGTACGAGTTCCTGTCATACTTCGACACAAAGAACCTCGCCACGCTCGTAACATGCCCCGTGACAACCGCCATGGGACTGCAAGACCCAGTGTGTCCGCCGCGCACCAACTTCGCCCCTTACGTCAACTTCAAGTCTGAAGAAAAACAATATGTGGTGAACCCGAACTGCCAGCACGAGACACCTGTCGACTGGTACAACTCCTATATGGAATTTTTCAAGGCGCACCTGAAGGGCAACGGCGAGCCTGAAGAGCCTTCAGAACCCACCATTGTGCCGATAACCTTGTGGCAAGGAGAGCAGGAATGCACTGACGACTGGCAGAGTTACCAAATTATCGACGCATCAAAGTGCCAACTGACTGCCGCCGGCGACGAGATTGTCGTAACGATAAGCGCAACCTCACCTACATGCCAATACCCGCAACTCATGCTCAACGATAAGAGTTGGGCACAGCTCGTCGACACAGAGGCAATACCGCTAAACGGCGTTGACATGCCTTACGAGGCTACAATAACCGTAACGGAGGCCATGGCTGAGGAAATAAAAGCCAACGGCTTCATCGTAAAAGGCGCCGGCTATACGTTCACGTCAGTAGTCCTGAAGCACAAGGCTTACCCGTCAGACACTGAAAAAGGCAACGCCGCAACGACCGTATGGGAAGGCGAAGAGGCCGTCAGCTGGGTGGAGGGTAG
This sequence comes from Marseilla massiliensis, assembly GCF_016899855.1. Classification (GTDB taxonomy): domain Bacteria; phylum Bacteroidota; class Bacteroidia; order Bacteroidales; family Bacteroidaceae; genus Prevotella. The sequence goes on along the minus strand of NZ_JACJJG010000159.1, from coordinate 1,847 downwards.
CAACAACTCCATACTCATTGACAAGGCCGACTTACCCGAAAACATGAAAGAAGGCGACAAGGTTCGCGTCTACATAACAGGTCTCGGAGTAGAACAGGCAACGGGAAGGCTGCTCGCCAACTGGACAGCCTTGGACGGATTCAGCAACATAACGCCGCTGAAAGGCAACTACTACGAATACACCTTGAGCGCGGCCAACGTCAACGCGCTGAAAGAAAGCGGCCTGCGCGTAAGCGGGAACAGATACACCGCCACACGAGTAGACATCATCGACCCTGCCAAGGAGTACCTTATCATCTCGCAAATCGACGACAACGACATCAAGGCTTGGGAGAAAAACGAGACCCCGAACCTTACGATGACGATGACAAACGTGGAGGCCGAGGATGTGACCGTGCCCTACACGATAACCATCTACCGTGACATGGTTGACGAAGAGACCGGCACGCACAGCGTCTACCGCACCTATACGACCGACGTTACGTTGCCTGCCGGAGGCACGACGACCGAGACCATCGACATGACTGACCTCGACGAGCCGGGCTTCTACCAGCTTATCGCATCGGTTGACGGCAACGACGTGTGTTCGTACAACATCGGCTACGACCCCACCGGCATAGTTTCGCCAGACGATTCGCAGCCCGACTTCTGGAAGTATTGGGACGAGGCGAAGGCTGAACTGGCAACTGTCGACATGGACATAACGATGACCGAGCAGCCCGAGTACAGCACGGAGGCGCGCAAAGTGTACTTGGTTGAGATGAAGAGCGTTGCCGACGAGGCCGGCGGAGAGCCTGTAACGATAAAAGGTTACTATGCCGAGCCTACCGCAGAGGGAGTCTACCCCACCCTGATACAGTATCAGGGCACCGACAACGGCACAGGTTCAGTAGGCTCACCGATGAACGGTGACGACAGGAAAGACTGGTGCGAGTTCATCCTTTCAACGCGTGGACAGAAGCTCTGCCGTGACGACAAGTACGGCTACGACTTCTATTCTTACGGATGGGGAGACATGCGCGAGCACTACTACCGCAACGCTTACCTTGACTGCGTGCGCGCAGTTGACTTCATAAAGAGCCGCGAAAAGGCCGACAAAGACGCCATCTTCGCCGCCGGAGGCTCGCAAGGCGGCTGCGTCACGTACGTTGCCGCTGGGCTGACTCAGGCTTTCCGCGCCATAGCTCCGAGCATAACGGGGCATGCCGACTTCACCGACGGCATGAGGATAGTCAACTGGCCACGCCAGAAGTTCCTTGACGCGCAGGCGGCGTTGGGCTATACTGACGAGGAGCGCGACGTGTTCAACTCGTACTATGACACAATGAACTTCGCCAGCCGGGTGAACTGTCCAGTGATAACCTGCTTCAGCCTGCAGGACACCACCGACCCTGCTCACACCAACATAGCGCCATACAATCTGCTGGTGAACGTCGACGATGAGGATAAGGAATACATAATCAACCCGTTCCTCGGCCACTCCACCCCGGCAGACTGGACACAGACGTACATGGATTTCTTCGAGAAATACATAGGAACGCCCCTGCCTCCTACCGGTATCGAAACCATTACGACCGACAACGGCAATGGCGAAAACGCCCCTATGTACAACATTGCCGGCATGAAGGTAGGAAAGGACTATAAAGGAATAGTGATACAGAACGGGAAGAAAAGGGTGAAAAAATGAAAAGGTGAAAAAGTGAAAAGGTAAAAGGGTGAAAAGGTGAATAACATTGTTTATTAATAGACTTTGTATTAATTCAATGTCTCCACCTTTTCACCCTTTTACCTTTTCACTTTTTCACCTTTTTTATATCATCGGCACAAGCCATTTGGCCATACAATAT
>NZ_JACJJG010000158.1 GCF_016899855.1 Marseilla massiliensis | reverse complement strand
CAAAACTATTGATTTTTAATCTTTTAAAAGAAAAACTCGATGTGCTCAATTTTATGTTGCTGAAAGGCCATCCAACAAAACTGCGGAAGAACCTATAATTTGAAGTATGGATAAGCCGGATAGTTTTATAGCCCTAAATTTCAATTTAATCAATATACAGGTACTGATTATCAGGGACTTATGAGCATACAAGATAATACAAATACTTGAATATCAGCAGCTTATCTTTATCCAACAGAACTGCGGATAAACCTTACTTACTTTGTTGGATTATTATGTTTCGCAAAAGGTGCCAAATTGCATTGCAAAAGGCCGTAAATTACGTTGCAAAAGGTATCGAATTGCAATGCGAAAGACTATGAATTGAAACCCCGCCCGGAAACACAGAGGAAACAGGACGAGGCTTGGTGAGATATGGTGAAAAGTCAATAATCCCAATCGCAACCGTTCCAGACCACGTCAAACAGCATGTCCTTGTTGCGCTGCGTCATCCTTGGAGGGCACGATGTCGAATCGGAAAATTCATTGAAAACACAGAAACGGCATGGTTTATGTCCGTATGACATTCCCATATAGCTGATGAGCCTGCATTCCACGCCGCAGAAAGAGATGTATCCTTTGTCGCTATGATGGAAAAACAGGAATGACCTGGCCAGTTTTGTAGAGTCAAGCCATGATTCAATGGAAAATCTTGTAAAGAACACGAACAACCGCTCGTCAACATCCAGCGGGCGAATGTAGGCGGCCGTCATCTCAATGCAACTGTGTTTGTCCTGCAAGGTGAAGTCTTTCGACAGGGCCTTAACCAGTCTTGGACTCTTCGACGGCCAAGGCACTCCTATATGCCCGTGATAACCGCAGCCGAAGTCGATTTCGTCGAAGACGTGCAGGTGCGAGCCTATGTCGGAATGGTCGGCTTTAGAATAAGCGTCGTACACGCTCCTGTTTTTCTTGACTTCGGCGTTGAAGGTTGCCTTGAGCACTTTCTCGTTTGCGCTAAATTCATCATAGACCTCGCACAAGGTGGAATAGGTCGTTTGCGCCTGTATTTGCAGGGCTGGTAAGCCTTGGCTTAAAACGGTACTCATAATCTTAGGTTTTTAATTTTGATGAAATTGGAACCACAGCCAAGAGTTGACGACCGTGGTTCCGGTTGATAACGTGAATATCACTCAGCCTTGCCCTTGAACTCCTCTAATGGATGGTTGGCAGCGAACTTGTCAAAAGCGTCGTTGAACAAATCCGTCACGAAAGCAGCCTTGGACTTGCCACAACCTCGCTTATAACCCGAAGGCGAAACAATTTCCTTGATTTCGTCTCCGCTCAGGCTGTTGAAGAAGGCGACCATGTAGGCTTTGGCTTCCTTCTTGATGAGGTCGTTGCAGACGCCGTTCCACTTGTCTATGACGAACTCCGGAACGGCCTTGTTCATAAGCACATCCTCGTTCTTTGCTGCGAATTTTCCTTGTGCCGCCTTGTGGATTTCAATGCCGTACTTTGCGTCGTCAAACTTCAGCTTGTCGGTCGTGCCGCTCATCGCCTTCACCAACCCCGGCTTCTTGATGATGCCTTTGTGTAAAGTTACAAACTCACAGGCTGCGGTATAGTTGTAGCCTGATTCTTCAAGAGTTTTTACGTATTTCAAAGCAACTTTCACATCCTCGTCAATATTGTCCAGCCCGATGACTCCGGTTATGAAGTCGCTGTTCTTCCAAGTGAACACCTTGAGGTTGATTGCCTGGAGCATTTTCGTCAAGTCCGTCCAGTTGGTCGGAAAGTAAGCGAACACGTTGGCCGGTGCCTTGTCCGGGTGTTCCTTCATGATTTTTCTAATGGCCATGTACCTTGTCTGGCCGTCTACGATAACGACAGTCCGGGCAAGTTGTTCTTCAGGTATCTGATTACCCTCGAAATCCTCCACAGCGTATCCCATCTGTACTGCAACCGTTCCGGGAATGACAAGAAGCATTATCTGCATTCCGTCCTCCATGATTGAAACAGCCATGCTATTGACTGCCTTGGGTTTCGGCCACCTGTTCATAACAAGCCTGCCAGCGATTATTTCATCGGCCTGTTCAGCTCCGAGCAAATCCAACAGGTAAAGTCCCGTAAGAACTCTGGCAAAAAGTTTCGGACTAAGTTCGCAGATTTTTTTCACCTCTTGGGTGAATGTGGCAGCTTCCCCGGGTGTGACATAAGTTGCCAACCTTGCCTGTGTTTCGTCCACTACGTTCGTTTCTTCTCTCTTTTCCTGCAACCCTTCTTGAGAGCTGATAGAATTTACAGTTTCAGTTTTCATTGTTTTAAATGTTTTATTAATAATTTGTGATTAAACTCTCTTGCCGCTACGTAAGCGGTTGCCAGAACCGATTGCTCGGAATCCGGGTTTGTATTAAATTTATTCATAATACCTAAATTTGTTAAGGTAATCATCTATTACTTGCTGATCGTACAAAGGAGTGCGACCAACATACTCGCTTGGACTTATATAGCCCATCTTTTGGTGCCGGTACAACTTTGATTTTGAGATATGCAGCATCTCACAAACCTGTTTAATCGTGTACAGCACTCGTTCCCCACCTCGTTCGTCAACCTTATCTTGAAGCTGTCCGAACTTCCCTGACATCCGCTCGACAATCTTATCGGCAAGCATGTCTAACATCTTCGTTATTTTCTCTTCCATAGTTTTCGTTGTTATGTCGATTGCAAAGGTAAAGCCTTTTTGCAAAGTTAGCCAGGGCAAAATCGCGGCAAAAAACAAGTTGTTTTACCATAGTCAACACCCTTGATTATCAATACATTACGTCTATAAGGAAAAACACTCAATAAACCCTTTATACGAAACAAAAAGCCCCGACAAGATAAACCTGCCGGGGTGTCTAATAAGGGTTTGGTCAAGAAATACGCCTATTCAAGGTTCTTAACAACCTCTTTCTTCATTTCAGAATCAATCGCTCTGTATCTTGCAAAGGCCCTGCTGCCTTCCGTATGGCCGGTCATACAACCAATAAGGCTGGCATCCTTCACCTTTTTATATAGGTTGCCTATGAAATTACGCCTTGCCATATACGAAGAAGCCACTTCATATATCGGGTGTTGCTCACTCTGCCTCGTGACTGGGTTTATTATCGTCACGATACGATTTATACCAGCCCGCTTCAACATTTCCCTTATACTTTTATTATAATGGACAGTTGAAATGAAAGGCAATAACTCCGTTCTGTTTTCATCTCGATACCGTTCAAGTATTGTTTTCGCCTGTGGTATTAATGGAACACTCACAGTTCTAGCCGTTTTATTCAAAGTCTTGTTGGCAATGTATTCTATTGAGTCGCCAACAACATTATCTTTGGTCAGTTTATAAAAATCACCTGTTCTGATGCCAATGCAAGACTGAAAGACGAAGATGTCACGCTGAACTGCAAGTTGAGGTGAATCGGAGAAGTCAAATTCAAACAACCTGTTCCTTTCCTCCGTTGTGATGAAGAATGGCGTACCATAAACGCAAGCGGGCAGTTGGTATTTCTTAAACGGGTTGTTTTCCGTTCTCCCTGTCTTTACAGCCCAGTTGTAAAAAGTCCGAAACATCTTCATCGTGCCATGAATTCCATTAATGCCCCTTTGCTTGGGTATTCTCGTTACAGGAATCTTTTTGTAAATGTGCGCATATTTTATACATTTTCCGTTTTGGTCAAAAAACGTATATTCAATCTTTAAGAATTCCTCAAACTTAAGTACGTCTAAGTCGGTCATCTTGTCAAGGCTTAACTTATAGCCTCTACCTCTATATAATTCATAGCGTTGAAGCATCCGTAAGACACATAGAAACTCCCTGTCTCGTGGAGATGTTTTAACACGAACTGAAATAAAGGTCTTAAACAAGTCGACAAAGTCATCTTCACATTCATCGTCCTTGTTCTCATCCTCGCCGAAATGAAACACATGAACAATATGCTCCAGAAGCTCTTTGTTTACTTTTTCTGCCGGTAGGTTTAGGATTTGTTCCAACAAGCACGATGATAATTCATCCAACTTCTTTTGAAGTGAAAGTAGCTCAGCCTGAACTTTACCATGCACTCTTGGGATTAATACTTTCTCTTTTTTCGCATCCCAATATTTTGCTTCACAATAGATTTGTGATTTGATGCGAAAAACATTTTCACGCGATAAGGACAAGCGGAACATTACTTCCTGTTTACCACTGTCTTTTTGCTTTTTTCTTGCTAAACTTTTTCTTATTGTCGCCATAATCTTTAAATTTTAACGCTGCAAAATTAGAAAAGATTTAGGCGGTTGTCCAGGGCAAATTTTAAGCAAAGACACAACTGTTTTATCCCAAAAAGTCCGTTGACAAAAAGCCGATATTTTTGTCAACCGATTGAAATCCTGATGACATCCGATAAAACCCGGTGAAACTACGAAAACGTATAACCAGCTATGTGTCAGCCATATACGTCATCACGTCAGAACCACCGAATTTCGCCCAGGCTGCCCTGCAGGCGTACGAAGAGACACTCATAGAGTGTCTCTTTTTTATTTTAATCTTTTCCAACCATACATATAATATTAAAGAAACATATTAAAAAATGCTTTATATAACCACTACAATAAAAGACCGTCTTTTGCATTGCGAAAGATGACATATTGCACCACGAAAGACTATTAATTACAACTTGATTGACCATCAATCGCAACACTATACTGCCATGAAGAACCGATCGCAACGAGTTATAATCATTAGTACATACTGACTGCTGCCGGGAAATCACTAAACAGCTCATAATCACTTACTCGACAATAAATGAGCCTATTCAAATAATTTATCATTTGAAGGAAAGACACATGACTAATTCAAACACGTCAAAACAAGATGATTTCACTGAAAAAACAAAATAAGTGGTTAATGTTATAATGACGACAAAAGCGTACGAGGCAGATGAACAATAAAAAACTCCCGATTCCGTTTGGGAATCAGGAGTCTACTATTATTTACTGGTTCATCCGCAGTTCAGTTGGATAAAAAGTGAAAGATAAAGGAAGTCGCTGTAAAAATCGTATATTTGCAGTTGAACAAAAAAACAAAAAACGATGAACAG
>NZ_JACJJG010000157.1:0-2500 GCF_016899855.1 Marseilla massiliensis | reverse complement strand
TCATGCTCCGACCGCTTGTAGGCGCATGGTTTCAGGATCTATTTCACCCTCCTCGTCGGAGTGCTTTTCACCTTTCCCTCACGGTACTGGTACACTATCGGTCTCACGGGAGTATTTAGCCTTGCCGGATGGTCCCGGCGGATTCACGCAGGATTTCACGTGTCCCGCGCTACTCAGGGTGCCGCTATGCCACGGGAGACTTCGCGTACGGGGCTATCACCCGCTACGGCCCGACTTTCCAGACGGTTCCGCTCGACTCCCAACGTGCAATATCGCGGCCCTACTACCCCGGACCGGCCGAAACCGGCCCGGTTTGGGCTTCTCCCCGTTCGCTCGCCACTACTAAGGGAATCACTTTTGTTTTCTCTTCCTGCGGGTACTAAGATGTTTCAGTTCCCCGCGTTCGCCCCATGACATTCGCCATGGTGACCGCCCTTCAGGCGGCCGGGTTGTCCCATTCGGGGATCCCCGGGTCAAAGGCCGTTTGCGCCTTACCGGGGCTTTTCGCAGCTTACCACGCCCTTCGTCGCCTCCGTGAGCCTAGGCATCCACCATGCGCCCTTGCTCTCTTTTCCTCGTTACTGATTTAGATTCATTGCTTTTCTGGACTTCAGCCCAAAAAAGCCGTTTCGCTTTGCTTGTCTGTACCAATATGTCAAAGATCCTACGCGCCCAACAGGCGCAAGTGGAGAATAACGGATTCGAACCGTTGACCCCCTGCTTGCAAAGCAGGTGCTCTAGCCAGCTGAGCTAATCCCCCGGCTTCAGGGACAAACGCATCTCTTTCATCAGCGTAGTCCCAGGCAGACTTGAACTGCCGGCCTCCACATTATCAGTGTGGCGCTCTAACCAACTGAGCTATGGGACTGTCCTCAGCACGGCATAAGTCTCCATCTATCTTATTAAAAAACACAGGACAAGGACGCCGCGCATGCCGATTGCAGCGCGCTCTCCAGAAAGGAGGTGTTCCAGCCGCACCTTCCGGTACGGCTACCTTGTTACGACTTAGCCCCAATCACCGGTATCGCCCTAGGCCGACCCTCGCGGTCACGGACTTCAGGCGCCCCCGGCTTTCATGGCTTGACGGGCGGTGTGTACAAGGCCCGGGAACGTATTCACCGCGCCATGGCTGATGCGCGATTACTAGCGAATCCAGCTTCGTGGGGTCGGGTTGCAGACCCCAGTCCGAACTGAGGGACACTTTTTTGATCCGCGCAGGCTTGCGCATGCGCTACTCTCTGTATGCCCCATTGTAACACGTGTGTAGCCCCGGACGTAAGGGCCGTGCTGATTTGACGTCATCCCCGCCTTCCTCGCACCTTGCGGCGGCAGTCCCCGCAGAGTCCCCGGCTTTACCCGATGGCAACTGCGGGCGGGGGTTGCGCTCGTTATGGCACTTGAGCCGACACCTCACGGCACGAGCTGACGACAACCATGCAGCACCTCCGCAGACGCCCCGAAGGGAAGCGCCGTCTCCGGCGCCGTCGTCTGCAGTTCAAGCCCGGGTAAGGTTCCTCGCGTATCATCGAATTAAACCACATGTTCCTCCGCTTGTGCGGGCCCCCGTCAATTCCTTTGAGTTTCACCGTTGCCGGCGTACTCCCCAGGTGGGACGCTTAACGCTTTCGCTTGGCCGCGGAATATATCTACCCCACGGCGGGCGTCCATCGTTTACCGCGCGGACTACCAGGGTATCTAATCCTGTTCGATACCCGCGCTTTCGAGCCTCAGCGTCAGTTGCGCTGCGGCAGGCTGCCTTCGCAATCGGAGTTCTTCGTGATATCTATGCATTTCACCGCTACACCACGAATTCCGCCTGCCTTCCGCGTACTCAAGTCGGACAGTTCGCGCCGCTTTCCGGGGTTGAGCCCCGACATTTGACGGCACGCTTTCCCAACCGCCTGCGCTCCCTTTAAACCCAATAAATCCGGATAACGCCCGGACCTTCCGTATTACCGCGGCTGCTGGCACGGAATTAGCCGGTCCTTATTCGCGCGGTACCTGCAATGAGGGACACGTCCCCCACTTTATCCCCGCGCAAAAGCAGTTTACAACCCGTAGGGCCGTCGTCCTGCACGCTACTTGGCTGGTTCAGGCTTACGCCCATTGACCAATATTCCTCACTGCTGCCTCCCGTAGGAGTTTGGGCCGTGTCTCAGTCCCAATGTGGGGGACCTTCCTCTCAGAACCCCTACCGATCGTCGCCACGGTGGGCCGTTACCCCGCCGTCAAGCTAATCGGACGCATCCCCATCCTTCTCCGGCCAAAGCCTTTCGTCCGAATCTGATGCCGTCTTCGGACCGCATGCGGCATTAATCCGCCTTTCGACGGGCTGTGCCGCGGACAAGGGCAGGTTGGATACGCGTTACTCACCCGTGCGCCGGTCGCCATCAGGGATTGCAAGCAACCCCCATGCTGCCCCTCGACTTGCATGTGTTAAGCCTGTAGCTAGCGTTCATCCTGAGCCAGGATCAAACTCTACATTGTATATCTCTTTTTT
>NZ_JACJJG010000156.1 GCF_016899855.1 Marseilla massiliensis | reverse complement strand
CTGTTCATCGTTTTTTGTTTTTTTGTTCAACTGCAAATATACGATTTTTACAGCGACTTCCTTTATCTTTCACTTTTTATCCAACAGAACTGCGGATGAACCCAAAAGATGGCTTTTGACGATGTAAAACACCATCTTTTACAAATCAAAATGCCGCCGTTCGCATTATGAAAGACGGCATTCGGAAAATCCCCTGACTATCAATCAATTACAATATCAACACATTCCTCCATGCTAAAAGCCACGCATTCACTTAAAAATGTCACACTCCTACTAATCATTACTTAAAGTTTTCTGAAGCCAAGGCGCAAAGTGGGCGAGCACAACACCATCTTTCCTCCACCAAGCGCCTCTACAGTAAAGGTTTCTTCTAACGAATTGACACCAAACGGAGCCAACAACGAAACGTCTGTCAACTGTATATCGCCATCCTCACGATCATAAATGTAAGGATCATAAACTCGCAACGAATTTCCCGAATGCTCAAAACGCAACAATAGACTTTGGTTATTACCATTATAATCATCAAACTGAAGCAGTTTGTATTGAAACGACCAATAAATCTTCTTGCCTGACATATCCGCCGAATTACCTGTTGCCAACGTATCTACAGAAGCCAGGCGCCACATTCCGTCAAGGTCTTTATTGTCCGAAGTCTCAAGCTCGCAAGAACTTAAGGCCACGGCCATGACTACAACCCAAATTATATGAAAATAATGTCTCATGATTCTTTCTGTTCTAAAAATTCAACAAGCCACATTTAGACACTGTCACTTGAAATCCATAATTGTCACCAAGAATAGCACCGAGGTCCATGCCATAACCGCCTTTCACTTTCCAGCCATTGAGAAGTTTTCCGCCGAATGCGTATTCACCTTCAAACAATAGACTAAAATTATTCCTTTTATTTTCGTAAGGTTCGTCATAAGTACCAAGCCCTTCCTGCCATGACGCAAGCACACGATACATGAAACGTGGAAACGGGCGGCCGTCAATGCCTAAATGAAAAGCCATGAAGCGGTTATCCTTCACCATTATCGTTCCGTCTTCATTATATATCGGCGAACGATATAAAGGGTTACCGATAACCTGCCCCCAATGTTGCCATCCTGTATATATAGAGTGGTTATAGAAATTATCACGACCTCCGATGTGGTCTGAAATCGTGTTCGTATGGTCATGATAAATCGGGCCGCTTTGGTATTTTGAGTAGATATACTCAAACACGACATCATTTATCCATCTGTCATACTTGATGTTTAGTTCCATACCGAGCATTATGTCCTTGAAATCATAAAGCACGTAACGGCTCTTTTTCTTTTCATCCCATTCTTCACCCTGCCCGTATCCGTCATAATCAAGCTGGAACATTGCCGAATGGTCTTCAAAATACTTGTCTGCGTAAACGCTAAACCGCCACATGTCCGTATCCCAATTCATACGTATAAGCCAACTTCCAACATGATTTCCTTCTACATTTTGATATGTCGTTTCCCCTGTATCATACCCTCCGGGTACAAATGCATTCCAGTAAGCGCCCAAACCTGTATCGCCCTTCAATACCGTCATACCACCTTTACCGTCGGGACGATAAGCCGTACCGCCGAACGTAGCGGCCATCTCAAGACCGAGTTCGAGTGAGAACGGACAGAAAACGTCCTCATTGCCGATTTTCAAATAGCCGGCCTTACTGTGGAACAACACATCATCTGCATACTTGTTTTTGCGATCGGTGAACTCATGCTGCCATCTGTCGTCCGTCATACGCCCATACGCAATATGTCCTTTCAAGTGCAGCCAACCTTTAGCGAAAGGCAAAGTCCAATACTCAGGAAGCGCGATACGGACCTGTGGAATAGGTCTGGCATTAATTCCTAATGTCTGCGAACCACTGCTCAGCAGATTATTTTTCAGTTCCATAGGATATTCTTTGCTGCCAACTGTCATCACACCATGCAGCCAACGGCCTTCAACGAACGCCTGTTGTACGACAAAATCGCTCGTGAAATTGTACGGAACGGCAACATCCAGCCCATAGCCCATCCCCCATCGCCGGGCGGAATCGGTGCGTAAAGGACGGAACACGCCTGCACGCAGGTAGCCATTCGTATTATCCAACGAACTCAAGCCATACTTATTGGCGTTAAGCCACAAAGGAGTACGGCCTTCGGAAAACGTTGACTGCATCTCTATATCATACTCAAGCCCTTTTGCCAAAGGTATGTAACCTTTCTTGTCTTCATCGAAGTCTTGGGCAAAAAGCGGCATGACTATTTGCAATAAAAACAAGACCAGAAAATAAATCTTCATAAACAAAACTTTTATTTATAACGTACTTACCTTTAAAATATTATAAAGCCGCTAAATCTTGCACGACAATGGCAAATAGGGTTTTCCCCGACATCATTAGGGAAAAACCTTTTACATTAAACGATTTTATGCGTTTCTTTGCATCAAGGAAACGTAAAAACATATTCACCATGAAACGAATAGTTACCATACTGACCGCTATCCTGACCGTTACGGCAACAGCAAGCGCCATGAGTTATGAGAATGCACGTGACCAGGCTCTGTTCCTTACGGACAAGATGGCCTACGAGCTTAACCTAACCGAGGAGCAGTACGACGCCGCCTATGAGATAAACCTCGACTACCTGATGAGCATCAATACCCCGGACGATCTCTACGAGGCATACTGGAGGCAGCGTAATCTTGACCTAAGCTACATACTCCTCGACTGGCAATACCGCGCGTTCTGTGCCGCCACGTACTTTTACAGGCCAATATACTGGACCGCCGGTGTATGGCATTTTGCCGTTTATTCACGATATCCACGCCGCAACTTTTTCTATTTCGGCCGTCCCAACATTTACATAACCTACCGTGGCGGCCACAGCTGGCACCATAACGGGGGGCACAGCTGGTACAAGGGGCGGACGTTCCATCATGGCAACACAGCCAAATGGCATGGCATGAGAGACCGCTATCACCGCGGTGACTACCACAAAGGCGGCCATCATGGCGACAGCCACTACTCCGGATTCCAGGGAAACAGGCCCGGAAGAAATCCGGGCAACAAGCCACAACGCCCCAGGACAGACAAGAAACGCCCCGGAACGGCATTCAAGGGACACCGCAACGGCTTCAGGAACAACCGTGAAAGCAGCACGCGCACAACGGCACGGCCAAGTAACGGGAACAAGAGAGGTTTCAGTTTCGGCGGGAACAGACGTACAACAAGCACAACGACACAACGAAAGCCCAACAATACATTCACTCCGAAACGAGGAACATCAAGACCATCAGTCAACCGCGGTACGGGCTCACGTCCCTCAATGGGAGGCAGCAGGCCAAGCCGTGGCTCATCAAAGTCTACGTCACGCAGAAGTGGCGGTGGCCGTGGAGGTAACTTCGGAGGCAGGAGATAACATTAACGCGACGAAGAAGTTAATGATGTTACGGCATGGATTGCCGTCAACAGAGAGCCGGCGGACAACATGTCTGCCGGCATTTTTTATGCGTTGATAATCAATGTGTTACGTAACGCCATGCTAAAACACGGCAAAACGCGTTGCAATAGACGGCCTTTGACCACATGAAAGGCGGCCTTTGACAAAGCAAAATGCCGCCTTTTACAAATGCATGCATAACGGACCAGCAGACCGCATACCACAGAAACGGGAGCAGTTCATAAATCAAGTACCCTCACCTCAGCATTCCGCATGGGAGGGATATCTTTCATCTCCTTACCATAAAACACGGACTGGATCGCCTTGTTTATTATTCCATGGCCTACGGCCAACACCGTCTCAGACGGATATTGTGACCTTATATATTCCAAAAAACGTCCGGCACGCTCCTTCAAAGCGTCAACCGACTCAATATCGTCAGGCCATGCTGCATCTTTCAGGTCCGGAATATACCTGCCGGTAAAGCCGCCCCAATCACGCTCACGCAATAACTTGGTCGTAACGACACCGCAGCCATGAGGCCTTGCGATAATCACGCACGTATCCACAGCACGCCGCAAGTCGCTGGAAACAAACGCATCTATCTTTTTATCCGCCATCTCACGGGCCACGACATGCGCCTGCTCACGACCGTTATCGGTAAGCATTCCTTGCGTCTGTCCCTGCATAATGCGGTTTACATTGTCTACCGTCTCTCCATGACGGACAAGATATAGTCTGGTCATAAACATCCCGTAATCTATCAATAAACAACCGTTGACAAGGCCATCGGCAGCAATGCCAATGCCGACAACAGTCTGCATATATCCTTGATCATTAATGCAAAAGTAATAAAAATACTTGCTTCATACCTCAAAAATCACTACTTTTGCATACAAACCATCATGCTTTGACTACCATGAAGATATTAAGAAGCTCTTTATTCCGCGCGGTTTGCGCCATCATAACCGGCATTTTACTCATCAACAATCCCGATAACACAGTACGTGGAATAACCATCGCCATCGGTATAATGTTCCTTATTTCGGGCGTAATATCATGTGCCACCTACATTAGCGCACGCAAAAGCCCTACAAATACCGAGCTGTATGACAGCAACGGACGACTCCTGTTGCCGGCACGGCCGCCATTTCCCATTGTCGGCATTGGCAGCATACTTCTCGGATTAATCCTTGTCGTCATACCTGACGTATTCGTTACTTCATTGATGTATGTCCTCGGGGCTCTCCTGATACTCGGAGCCGTCAACCAGTTCATGACCCTGTCCAGCGTGAGACGCATGTTCCGAGTGCCCATTTGGTTCTGGCTTGGACCGTCACTAATACTCATAGCCGGCCTGCTTGTCATCATCAAGCCGATGGAGACGGCCGCATTGCCTCTGCTGATAATAGGCTGGTGCTTATTGCTTTATGGCGTTACCGAATGCATCAATTCGTTCAAGATATATAAGGAAACGAAAAAGGCAAGGGAGATTTATAAAAAATAAGGAGTTAAAGGAGTTGGAGAAGTTAAAGTAGTTAAAGACAATTGCATTGCAAATAACTGATATAAGATACACATATAACGTGTTTAAGTTGCAATGCAATTGTCTTTAACTACTTTAACTTCTCTAACTACTTTAACTTCAAATACTATTTTACCACCCCTTCGATGTACTTACACAAGATGTCGATACCCGTATGGTTCTCACCTC
>NZ_JACJJG010000155.1 GCF_016899855.1 Marseilla massiliensis | reverse complement strand
GGAGTTAAGGAGTTAGGAAGTTAAGGAGTTAAGACAATAGCCTTGCCGGCATTTAAATCCTGCGTTTTTATTTGCAAAACATTTGTCTTAACTCCTTAACTTCCTAACTCCTTAACTCCTTTTATCAAATCAACGTTTATGGATCTTTTCAATTACCGTCGTCGCGATACCGTTGAGGTGCATGTTGGCGGCACTCCGATGGGCGGCGGGAACCCGATTAGGGTGCAGTCGATGACTACAACGCCGACAACCGATACCGAGGCGTGCGTGGCCCAGGCCGAACGGATTATCAAGGCGGGCGGAGAGTATGTCCGCCTGACCACGCAAGGGGTGCGCGAGGCCGAGAACCTGAAGAACATCAACGCACGGCTGAGGGAGGACGGATTCATGACTCCGCTCGTGGCCGACGTCCATTTCAACCCGCATGTGGCCGAGGTTGCCGCGCTATATGCCGAGAAGGTGAGAATAAATCCCGGCAATTATGTCGACCCGGCGCGCACGTTCAAGCACCTTGAGTACACCGACGAGGAATATGCCGACGAACTGAAGAAGATTGAGGAGCGCTTCGTGCCCCTGCTGAACATCTGCAAGGAGAACCACACAGCGTTGCGCATAGGTGTCAACCACGGCTCGCTGTCAGACCGGATAATGTCGCGTTACGGCGACACTCCCGAGGGAATAGTCGAGAGTTGCATGGAGTTTCTGCGGATATGCAAGCGCGAATGTTTCAATGACGTTGTAATATCAATCAAGGCGAGCAATACTGTCGTGATGGTGCGGTCGGTCCGTCTGCTCGTAAGCGAGATGGAGAAGGAAGACATGCACTATCCCCTTCACCTCGGAGTGACCGAGGCCGGAGAGGGCGAAGACGGCCGGATAAAGAGCGCTGCTGGCATTGGCGCGCTGCTGGCCGACGGCATTGGCGACACCGTCAGGGTATCGTTGAGCGAGGAACCCGAGGCTGAAATTCCAGTGGCACGCCATCTGGTAGACTACATTACGGCCCGTGCAGGCCATACTATGATACCCGGAGCTGAGGCGCCAGGCTTCGACTGGCTGCGCCCTGAGCGGCGTAATACCGTGCCGGTGATGAACATCGGCGGCAGGAACGTGCCTGTTGTCATTGCCACAATGCTCGGCGGAGGCGACCCCGCGGCGCTGGACGCCGGTGCTGACATGCGTCCCGACTATGTGTACACGGGCAGTACGCTGCCCGACAGGAGGCTGCCAGGACAGAAGTATATCATGGATTTCAACACTTACGCCAAGCTGCAGGACACTGAAGGCGTATATCCCGTATTCCCGTACAACGCCGTTCCGCTAATATCCGCAATAGATGCGCCGCTGAAGTTCCTCGTTCTGCCTTACGGGGCGGACGCCGACGAGTACACGGCATGCCTCAAGTCGCACCCCGAGGTGGTAGTTGTAAGCATGAGCAACCACAAGAACCGCCTTGGCGAGCAGCGCGCGTTGGTGCATGAAATGATGTCGGCAGGACTTTCGAATCCCGTCGTGTTCTGTCAGATGTACCGCCACTCGCGCGAGGAGAAGAGCGACTTTCAGATTGAGTCGGCTGCAGACATGGGCGCGCTGATGTTCGACGGACTGACAGACGGCCTCTGGCTGATGAACGACGGCACGCTTACGGGCGCCGACGTTACGTCAACCGCTTTCGGCATATTGCAGGCAGCGCGCCTACGCACGTCGAAAACTGAGTATATAAGCTGCCCCGGCTGTGGTCGCACCCTTTACGACCTGCGCTCGACGATAGCACGTATCAAGGAGGCAACGAAGGACATGAAGGGGCTGAAGATAGGCATTATGGGCTGCATAGTGAACGGTCCGGGCGAGATGGCCGACGCCGATTACGGCTACGTAGGTGCCGGGCGCGGCAAGATTTCGCTGTACCGTGGCAAGCAGTGCATGGAGAAAAACATTCCCGAAGACGAGGCCGTAGAACACCTGTTGAGGCTTATCAGAGAGTCTTCAAATTGAGAATTGAGAGTTGAGAATGGATAATCATGGTTTGTCATGTTGGACGTGAGGATGTAAAATAATAAGGAATAGAGGTTGGAATATTTTGGTTTACGATACATTTTATCATTGCCAAATACTTAAGGGTAATCATAATTCTCCATTCTCAACCCTCATCCTTCCGCTCATTCAAACCGTAATTCTTGATTTCAGATTTTCAAATCTCGATAGTCTTGATATTCAATGAGTTATAAAAGGCCGTCTTTCGCAATGCGAAAGACGGCCTTTCAGATTGTAATTAACGACCTTTCGGAAAGCAAAAGGCCATCAATCGCGTTACATCTTTCCGCCATAGCACAGGTCGCCGGCGTCGCCGAATCCGGGAACGATGTACTTATGCTCGTTCAGTGCAGGGTCGATTGCGGAGCACCATACGGTAGTGCGGTCGGCCGGCAGCGAGTTCTTGACGTGCTCAATGCCGTCGGGCGCCGCTATTACGCAGGCCACGTGTATGCGCTTCGGTGTGCCGTGGGTGAGGAAAGCCTTGTAGCCCAGCTCCATAGAGCCGCCCGTAGCGAGCATTGGGTCGGCTATGATGAGCGTCTTTCCGCCGAGGTCGGGCGTGGCAAGATACTCTACGTGAATGCCCACCTCGGTGTGGCTGTCGTCAGTGTATTCGCGGTATGCGCTGACGAAAGCGTTGCCTGCGTGGTCGAACACGTTGAGAAAGCCGGTGTGGAAGGGCAGTCCGGCACGCAGGATCGTGGCCAGCACGATGTCGTCGGCAGGCAGGTTGATGCGCGATGTGCCCAGTGGGGTAGTGATGTCGCGTGCCGCATAATCAAGCTTCTTGCTTATTTCGTAAGCCATCATCTCGCCGATGCGCATGATGTTGTTGCGGAACAGCAGGCGGTTACGCTGGTAGTCGGCGTCACGCAGTTCGGCCATGAACTGGTTGACAATCGAGTTCTCTTTGCTAAGGTCGTATATTTGCATGGGTATATATAGTTTTTTTTGAGGATTTAAAGAGCTATGGAGTAAAGAAGTTAAGGCATGTGCCTTGCAGCCTCCGCTTTGAGAAAATAACGTTCCGGGCGATGTTTCTTATGTCTGTTGTCCGGCCTCTGATGCCCATTAGGCAAGGCATACGTCTCAACTTCTTTACTGCATTACTTCTTAACTCCCTATAATGATTTTCCTGCAAAAATAAAAACATTTCACGATTTTTGCAAACTGCGAGTTACAAAAGCACTTCGGGCTGTTTAAAATTTTAATACTTTAACCTAAAAACACTTTACGGCCGTGATTTTTATGACCGCAATCCCTTGTGAAAACATTATTTTTTACTACCTTTGCGGGCGATTTAAGGTACACTGTTCAGGAACATAATTCACTTTTTTAATACATATAAAAATGGCAAAGTTTGATAAGTCAGTTTTAGAGAAGTATGGAATCACGGGCGCAACCGAGGTTCTTTACAATCCTTCGTATGAGGTTCTGTTCAACGAGGAGACAAAAGAAGGTCTGACAGGCTATGACAAAGGCCAGGAGACCGAGCTTGGTGCAGTAAACGTAATGACCGGTATCTACACCGGCCGTTCGCCTAAAGATAAGTTCATCGTAGACGACGAGACGTCTCACGACACGGTATGGTGGGACAGCGAGGAGTACCACAACGACAACCACCGCGCTTCAAAAGAGGCTTGGGCTGCCGTTAAGGAGCTCGCGCTGAAGGAGCTTTCAAACAAGAAGCTGTACGTAGTTGACGGTTTCTGCGGCGCCAACAAGGATACCCGCATGAAGGTTCGCTTCATCGTGGAGGTTGCTTGGCAGGCTCACTTCGTTACCAACATGTTCATCCGTCCCCAAAGCGAGGCTGATTTCGAGCAGGAGCCCGACTTCATCGTTTACAACGCTTCTAAGGCTAAGGTTGAGAACTGGAAGGAGCTGGGACTCAACTCTGAGACAGCAGTAGTATTCAACGTAACTTCAAAGGAGCAGGTAATCCTGAACACATGGTACGGCGGCGAGATGAAGAAGGGTATGTTCTCAATGATGAACTACTTTATGCCTCTGCGCGGTATCGCTTCAATGCACTGCTCAGCTAACTGCGACAAGAACGGCGAGAACACCGCTATCTTCTTCGGTCTGTCAGGAACCGGTAAGACAACCCTGTCAACCGACCCGAAGCGTCTGCTCATCGGCGACGACGAGCACGGATGGGACGACAACGGCGTGTTCAACTACGAGGGCGGCTGCTACGCTAAGGTTATCAACCTTGACAAGGAGAGCGAACCCGACATCTACAACGCTATCACCCGCGACGCACTGCTCGAGAACGTAACAGTTGACGCTAACGGCAAGATAGACTTCGCTGACAAGAGCGTAACCGAGAACACCCGCGTTTCTTATCCTATCTACCACATCAAGAATATCGTACGCCCGATTTCTCACGCACCCGCTGCTAAGCAGGTAATCTTCCTGTCAGCTGACGCATTCGGCGTACTGCCTCCCGTATCAATCCTGAACGCAGAGCAGACAAAGTACTACTTCCTGTCAGGATTCACGGCTAAGTTGGCAGGTACAGAGCGCGGCATTACCGAGCCTACTCCTACATTCTCTGCTTGCTTCGGCCAGGCATTCCTCGAGCTGCATCCTACAAAGTACGCTGAGGAGCTGGTTAAGAAGATGGAGAAGAGCGGCGCTAAGGCTTACCTCGTAAACACCGGTTGGAACGGAACAGGCAAGCGTATCTCTATCCGCGACACTCGTGGTATCATCGACGCAATCCTCGACCACTCAATCGACAAGGCTCCTACGAAGACGATTCCTTACTTCAACTTCGTTGTTCCTACACAGCTTGAGGGCGTTGATCCGCACATCCTCGATCCTCGTGACACTTACGCTGACGCTGCTCAGTGGGAGGAGAAGGCTAAGGACCTCGCAGGACGCTTCATCAAGAACTTCAAGAAGTATGAGAGCAACGAGGCCGGCAAGGCTCTCGTAGCAGCTGGTCCGCAGCTCTAAGTTCTTGTAAATACATAAATGAAAAGCCCTGCCTTCGTAATGGCGGGGCTTTTTTATTGCTCACGGCCGGGTGTTGAAGTGTCACCCGGAGGCGGCGAATCCTTGGCTGTGATGTTAAAAACACGTGAGTTCGGTATAATAATCTTATGCAATAAGCCTGCTTTTATCAATGATGTCAATATTGAGTGACGGTTTCTTAGGTAGCAGGTTGTATGCGATAAGCCCTGCAATCAGGTTGGAA
>NZ_JACJJG010000154.1 GCF_016899855.1 Marseilla massiliensis | reverse complement strand
TTGGCCAAAAGGGTCAAAGTCGCGTGGCTTTTCCATGGTGGATAGCCGGGTAATGAAAACACCCATAATTGCAGCACGGTTGGCTTTAGTATTACAGATACTTCGATGGGCTTGTGACGAAGTCCATAAAGATTTTGTGGATATTGATTCCACAAAATCGGCCATCAGACTAAGTGCATATTTCGAGGATTGCTATTTCAATGTTCAGAAATTTATGTTGATAGAAAGCATAGACTCACAGAAGAAAGAAATGCTTGATATTGTACCTCATTTGTTTTCTACAGCCGAAGCCGTCCAAGCTGGTAAAGAAGTCGGAATGTCGGAAAGAACTGTGATGTATGTGTTGAACAAACTTGCCGCGAACAAAGTAATCAGGAAAATTAAGAGGGGAGAATATGAAAAACTGCAATAATCCACACTGTTTGCACTTTGCAGTATTTGCAGTTTGCAGTTCAGAGGGCATTGGTAATCTGGAAAACTGCAACAACTGCAAACTGCACGAACTGCATTTATAAAAAGGAGGAACTATGATTGAATACCGATTTACGCTCCAAAAATACAAGCGAGGTTCTAAGCTGACCTGTCCTAAATGTGGTAGGAAGCAATGTTTCGTCAAGTATGTTGATACGGAAGGGCAAATTGCGTTTCCTGATTATGTGGGCAGGTGCGACCATGAACATTCGTGCCAATACCATTACAAGCCATCGGACTATTTCAAAGATAATCCTATTGCATTGGAAGAACGGAAGCCGTGGAGGTCGCAGACTACGGCCGTACTGCCAAAGCCGATAGACTACATTGATCGTAACATTATGTACCGCTCGCTTGCCAACTACGAACTGAATCCGTTATTCATCTTTCTGTCTGAAGTATTCGGTGAAAAGGAAACATCCCAGCTGTTCCAATTATACTGTGTCGGGACATCCAAGAAATGGAAAGGCTCCACGGTATTTTGGCAGATTGACCGACAAGGAAGAGTACGAGCAGGAAAGATTATGCTGTATAATCCGGAAACAGGGCATCGGGTGAAAGAACCGAGAAGCTATGTGAGTTGGGTGCATACGGAGTTGGGACTAAAACACTTCAATATGAAGCAATGTCTGTTCGGTGAACATCTATTAGCTGACTATCCAGCAAAAGCAGTAGCCATTGTGGAGAGCGAGAAATCTGCTTTAGTAGCCAGCCACTTCATGCCTGACTTTGTTTGGCTGGCGACCGGAGGAATACACGGCTGCTTCAAGGCTGACACCGTTGCCGTGTTGAAGAACCGTGCCGTCATACTTTGTCCTGACTTGGGAGCGAAGGAGGTTTGGAAGGAGAAATCGCAGTTGCTTTCTTCCATCTGCTCGAAAGTGGTTTTCAGTGAAAAACTGGAGCAATGTGCAACGGACGAACAGAGGGAAAAAGGATTAGATATAGCAGACTTTCTGCTGATGGAGGACACTCCCATGATGACGCTTCAAAAGATGATAAAGCGTTGTCCGAGTTTGCAAACGCTCGTTGACCAATTTCAGTTAGAGTTAGTTGAACCATAAATAGATTTGAAGATGAAAAAAGACATTTATTATTGCATAGTGCTTTCCGACAGCCAGCTTGATTTTCTGGCAGGAAGCAAGTACGGTATCGACCGCATGAAGGTATTGAAATGCCTCATTGACGCTGCGGTAATCAAAGAAACAAAATACGAGAAGAAAGGCTTTGCCGTTACGCTACATATCGGACAAATCGCTCTTTCGGAAGTAGAATTGGCCACCCGTTTAGGTTATGACAAGAAAACCGTTTCGAGGTTGCTTGACAAAATGGCCGAGTTGGGGATTATCACATCCGAACAGACTAACCGCACAAGCATACACACCGTGCATTGTGTGTCGGCATGGTATGCGGACAATCAAAAAATACTCAATCCGTATTATGTGAGCGTGAAAGAGCGGCGCAATCATGTCTATGAGATTGGTGAAGATGGTAGTGGTGAGAACTGTATTGCCACCGATGTACCAAATGGCGAAAATACAAAGTCGGACACCGCCACTTGTTGTAACAACGGGCAACCATCTTTATCCCTTATTTCGGACGGGAATGTTCATGGTGGAAACGGAGTGTAAATCATAGTGAAATCGAGACGGACAAGAAATGCTGTATATTGGCTTTCAAAAGATGGCTTTTTGCAATGCGAGACATGGCTTTTTACGCTTCAATTCGTGGCGTTTTGGAAAGGCGTTGGTTTATGGCGGAACTTGGGTTTAACTTACAACACTATCGGAAGCGGTCTTTTGAGGAAAGAATGTGGCGGAGTAAGTTTGTTTTAGGCGTTTATAAAGACTTCGGATAAACCGTCCACTCTACGAGTTGTGCTATGTCCGATGTTCGTGTCAGGACTGTTACAAGAATTGCCTATGTCGCACAAAACCGCTCCGCGCTTCCATGCCACATAAGCTATAACTGCCGCTCGCAAGCTCGCACCGGGCTAACCAGTTTTATTTTATAGTATCACCTTATAATTCATTAGATATGACAATAACGGAAGAGAACAAGGATGGAAAGAAAAAGGCTATAAGGCGTACAAAGCGGCTGGAGGCCAGAGTGACTGGAAAGGAATACGCAAAAGCCATGGAACTTGCCGAGACCTGCGGCTTGACTTTGAGCGACTACATCCGTAAATGCGCCTTGGGACAACATCCGAGACGGCGGCTTACCGACAAGGAGGTGGAAGCCCTTTGCAGTCTTTCCGATGCACGAGGTGAACTAATGCGAATAACGGCAGCCGTCAAGTCAATACAGGGCAGCCATCGGGCACAATACTTCGCAGACACCCGTTTTGTGGAACAGTGGATGCGTGCCGCCGTTCTTCTTATAGCCCGTTGGAATGAAATTCAGGAATACATCACCCAATAAATCCCCAACCAGATGATAGCAAAAGCGGCCACCATCAGCCACGGCGGAAACGCCGTCCGCTATTCGGTCAATAAGGACAAAGCGGAGATAGTGAAAGTGAACTTTCTGCCCGATTACATATCGGCGGAGGCCATGTACCAACGCATGGTGCTCAAACAAAAAGAATTTGCCAGCACAATCAATAAAGGCAGACCACTCAAACGGAATGTGATAAGAATGGAAATATCCCCAACCAAAGATGAAACTGCAGGATGGACATTGGACGATTGGGCAAGGTTGGCAAACGAGTACATCCAAGTTTTCGATTCTATTGACCTGTCGAAAAAGGCTAAACGTGCCAGTGCGAAGTCCACCAACGTGAAGAACAGCCAGTATGTGGTTGCACTCCACCATGATGCGAAAAGTGGCATACCTCATCTGCACATTGACGTGAACCGTGTGGACATGGACGGAAAAGTCAACGATGACCACTTGATAGCGGAACGGGCAATGTCGGCTGCGTACATTATCAATGAACGGCGGGGATGGGTACAGCCGGAGGACATATACGAGAAGCGTAGGCAGGAGATAACTGACACTTGCATGGATGTACTCCGTTCCTTGTCGAATTTCAGTTGGTCAGGCTACGAAGCCGGACTGAAAGCGCATGGCTACGGCATACACTTGCAAGAGGATGATAAGGGGAATGTACGAGGTTATTCTGTACTTTTGGGCAACTCCAGTTATAAATCCTCCATTCTCGGTAAAAGGCGACACCTCATGCCGTCAAAGATAGAAGTGACATGGGCGAGGCTTCATGGAGAGCGAAAATCTTTGGTAAATTCAACTGTCGAGCAAGAAAAACGGACAGCTACTGTGCAGCCAAACAATCCACAGGGCGACCTATCGGCTCTAGTATTCAGGCACTACGACATCTCCACAGATGAATACCACCAATACCATGTGACTATATCGGAGGAAGCGGACGAAATCATCCGCAAGGAGTGTTCCGTATTAGACGATAATCCCTTTGCAACCATAGAAGATGTGCGGAAAACCGCCCTGCTCCTTTTCGCTAAATACCTTGACGGTGCAACAAGCATGGCTACATCCAGTGGCGGCGGAGGTTCTGACATGAGCGGTTGGGGAAAAGATAAAGATGAGGACGAACGTGAATGGGCAAGGCGTTGCGCTCAAATGGCCAACTGTCTTTGCAAACGCAGGCGAGGTTTACACAGATAATTGTTTCACTCAAAATCTAAATGAATATGGGAATAGGAAAAGGAAAATCCGACAAAATAAACATTGATAGCCTTATAGGAGGAACTGGCAATGAAAACGAGGCATTGCAGGTAGAACGCAACCTTACTGAAAAGATAGCGGAACTGAAACAAACGACCGCTGCACTCAATGCCTCTATTGACCGTATGGAAAGCATTGTTTCAAAATTCAATTTTTCTGTTCAAGAAATGCAGGCGAAGAAAATCGGTGCACAAGTACATCCTCAAACCCTAAAATCCTTGAATAACATTTGTACGAACTTTGTCGTGGAAGTTGGTCGGCAACTTATGGCTCATCGTGACAAACAGCTTGAGCTGCAAATGGAACATGAAAAGCGGATTGCTCGTATGCTTGAAAAGAGTAAAGGAGTATGGCTTTCGGGCAAATGGGTGAAAATCCTGTTTGCCTGCTTCCTTTTGTACAATGCCGTTGTCATACTTTATGTGCATATTAAGACATAAAGATCCAATAATTCATTTCGATAAATGATAATTTAGCGATGCTTGGCCGTTCATCAGGAGAGGCAAAAGCTCGTCTCGCTGCTTAGTAAGTGCTGCGATTTCTTTTTTAAGTATAAGCTGCTTATCTGCTATTCCATTTTGTAATTCAATCCATTGTTTATAAGCGTTTTTTGCTCCAGTAATAAGAATTGGAAATTTACATAGGTCATCCCTTGAAACTTCTTTGAAGGTCGTGCCAGAACCTAATTGCTCTATCTGCTTGATATGATGTTTTATGTAATAGTACAAAAAAATGGAATCTTCCATATTCTTGGGAATAAAGCTCTTGAAACCTTGATTTGTACAAACATCATGTTTTGCGATAGACACAAGACCAATTGGAGCACGACTTGACATAAGTACAGAGTTTACTGGAAGCATACTTGTACTGCAAGAATCAAAGCCTTGTTTGGTTATATTTCGTTCGCCTTGGTACACGAATTTTGATTGTTGGTCTGATAAATCCTTTGGAGTTATCCACACAATATCACCTCCGTAATTTGCTTCATCTGCGGTTGAAGGTGTTGCACCATTCTTGATTTCAGCAAAGTCTATTAGATTTTTGACTTGCCAATCAATAGGAATTTCTCGCTTTAATCGTTTATTGTAGGCCATTTTGCCACCACTTAACTTATAAGGTCGTCCGTTCTCATCTGGAAAGTCGAACTGCAC
>NZ_JACJJG010000153.1 GCF_016899855.1 Marseilla massiliensis | reverse complement strand
TCTTAACTCCTTTACTCCATAACTTCTTAACTCCTAAGAAATTTACTCTTCCTCGCTCACTGGGAACTCCATGAGGTACGCCTTGATGAATCCGTCAATCTTGCCGTCCATCACTCCGTCGACATCGGTTGTCTGGTAACCCGTGCGGTGATCCTTTACACGGCGGTCGTCGAAGACATAGCTGCGTATCTGGCTGCCCCACTCTATCTTCTTCTTGCCGGCCTCTATCTTGGCCTTGGCCTCAAGACGCTTCTTCATGGCGCGGTCATAGAGTTGCGATTTGAGCAGTCGCATGGCGTTGTTGCGGTTCTCCAGCTGCTTACGGCTTTCCGTATTCTCGATCAAAATCTCTTCTTCCTCACCGGTATCGGGGTCAACATACTGATAGCGGAGGCGCACTCCGGTCTCAACCTTGTTGACGTTCTGTCCGCCTGCACCGCCCGAGCGGAAGAGGTCCCAGCTGACTTTCGACGGGTCAACGTACACCTCTATGGTATCATCTACGAGCGGAGTGACGAACACGCTGGCAAAACTTGTCATGCGTTTGCCCTGCGCATTGAAGGGCGATACACGCACAAGGCGGTGCACTCCGTTCTCGCTCTTGAGGTAACCGTAGGCGTATTCCCCGCCCTCTATCTCCATAGTGACGCTCTTTATGCCTGCCTCGTCTCCCTCTTGCAGGTCACTTATCTTCACTGTATGCCCGTGGGCCTCGGCCCACCGCATATACATACGCATGAGCATCTGCGCCCAATCCTGGCTCTCTGTGCCTCCAGCGCCGCTGTTTATCTTAAGAACACAGTCCATGGGGTCTTCCTTCTGGCGCAGCATATTCTTCAGTTCGAGGTCTTCAATAGCCTTGATGGCCTTGGCGTAATCATCGTCAACCTCATCCTCGGGCACCATCTGCTCGTGGTAAAAGTCAAAAGCCAGCTGCAGTTCGTCAGCCAGCGTGCGTACTTCCTTGTATCCTTCTACCCACCGTTGGATACCCTTTACCTTCTTCATTTGCTCCTGTGCCCTCTTCGGGTCGTCCCAAAAGTCTGGAGCCTGGGTACGGAGTTCCTCTTCCTCAAGCTCTATTTTCTTCTTGTCTATATCCAAATATCTGTGCAGGGCGTCAGCACGCTCAAGCACATCCTTCAGTTGGTCGCTTGTTATCATTTGTATTTACGGTTATGAGGTTTTAGGTTATGAGGTTTTACGGTTGGCTTTCCACCTCTTCCTCATACATCTTTTCTATTTCGGCGGCGTAGTTCTTGTTGAGCACCTTGCGCCTGATTTTCAGCGTATTGGTAAGCTCGCCGCGCTCC
The DNA here is from genome assembly GCF_016899855.1 of Marseilla massiliensis. Taxonomy (GTDB): domain Bacteria; phylum Bacteroidota; class Bacteroidia; order Bacteroidales; family Bacteroidaceae; genus Prevotella. Next base: position 4,012 of record NZ_JACJJG010000153.1, on the reverse strand, counting down.
ATGGTGAAATGGTTGGGCAGCAGGGTGAAGCGTTTTATCTTCTCGTAGCTTGCCAATTGTTGTTGCAGTGTCTCTATACGCTCGGCCATCATCTCGTGAATCCCGGCATCGGCGCACAACTCCTCACGGCTGTTGAACTTTATACCGTGCTTAACGGCGTACTCCTCCAGCAGGGCATAGTCGGGTATGATTAGCGCGGAGACGAACTTGCGGCGGTCGGCTATGACTGCGATTTGGTCGATGAACTTGTCCACCAGCAGTTTCGACTCTATTATCTGCGGAGCTATGTACTTGCCGTTTGACGTCTTGAAGAGGTCTTTTATGCGGTCGGTAAGGAACAGTTCGCCGTTCTTCAAGTATCCGGAGTCGCCCGTATGGAAGAATCCTTCCTCGTCGAACGCCAACTTGTTCAGTTCCTCGCGCTTATAATACCCCTTGGTGATGGTAGGGCCTTTGAGCATTATTTCGTCGTTCTCTCCGAACTTCACCTGCAATCCGTCAATCAAGCGGCCTACAGAACCAACGGTAAACGGGCGCCCCTTGAAGTCGGCCGACACGGTTGCCAGGCTCTCGGTAAGGCCGTAGCCCACTATCATACAGATTCCTATGGAGTGTACGAAGCTCTCGATTTCTGCCGACACGGTAGCTCCCGCCGTAGGGAATATGTTGGGACGGTCAAGTCCGAGCTCGTCCCTTACTATGCGGAACAGCGTGCGGTGCATCAGCGCATACTTCATCCTGAGCGCCAGCGGCGGCCTGCGGCCCTTGCTAAGGTATTCGATGTTGTGGCGCCGGCCTATCTCGAGCGCCTTGTTCAGCAGCTTGCGCTGCGCCGGCGTGGTGCGGTCGATACGGTCGATTACCTCGGCGTAGACTTTCTCCCAGAACCTCGGGACGGCGCACATGCACGTAGGATGTACCTGGCGCATTGACTGCTGTATGTCCTTCGGGTTGGTATTAACAACTATCTCGGCGCCCTCGCTGATGCAAAGGAACAGCCATGCGCGCTCGAAGATGTGCGTCATGGGCAGGAAGTCCATTATCCTGTCGCTCTCGCCCACGGGTATTACCTTGTCGTTGGCCTCCAAGGCGGCGTGGTACTGGCCGTATGTCAGCATTACACCCTTGCTGTTACCGGTTGTTCCGCTGGTGTAAAGTATGTTGCACAAGTCGTCGTCGCATGCCTCGGCGTAAAGCTTTTCCACCTCCGACTGGCGCGGACTGTTCTCGCCGAGGGTCATGAAGTCGTCGAAATACAGCGAGTTCTTGTCGGCGGGATTGATTTCCACGCGGCGGTCGTATATGATTATCCGCTCAAGCGTATGGCAGTGAACGAACACCCTGCGGGCCTTGTCGTACTGCTCCTGCTCGCCCACAAAGAGCACGCGTATCTGCGCATCGTCAATCATATACTGTATCTGCTGCTCGCTGCTCGTGGCGTAGAAGGGTACGGTAACGGCCCTGATGCCGAACGCCCCGAAGTCGGTGTACAGATACTCTACGGCATTCTGGGAGAACACTCCCACGTTTTCCTGAACCCTGACGCCTATGTTGAGGAGGGCATTGGATACATGCCGCACCTTACGGGAGAAATCCCGCCATGTGGCCGACTTCCATTTTGTCCCGCCGAAGTCGCGATATATCAATGCGCGGCGGTTTCCGTACTTCTCGGCCTGCCTGTGAATGAGCACCGACAGATGGCATTTTGTCTGCATAGTCGTGTGGTTTTAAGTATGTCGTGGTAGCTTACATGCAAAAATAATATAAAAAATCGAAAGGCGCAAAACAATGGATGAATTATTTTGATTTAACCATAAGGCACGGGCATGGGGCGTAACGCCAGGACAAAAAGACAACACTCTAAAGCCATCTGCCGACAAGTTGAAAGACACCCGGCCAGCGGACAATTTGCAAAAGGTGGCCTTTTGGCTTCCAAAAGACCGTCAATCGCACGCTAAAAGGCCATCTTTTGCGTTTCAAAAGATGGCCTTTCGTAAAAGCGTCCGGCGCAAGCCGTTACGCGGTTTATTCGTTAAGGGTAACTTTACCGTTCTCGTCGACGGTATAGTTCAGTTCGTAGAACACTATTGAAGTCCTCCCGGCGTTGGTCACGGTCTCCTTGCCTTCCTCTACGACGTTGAGCGTCAGTTCCATCGGAGCCTTGTCAAAGGTATTGGCAGAGAAGCTGTCCACCGACTTATACGTGTATCCCTTCGGTATGAGAGCTTTCGCGTCTTCTATGATTTTGGTGTATTTCGCCGCGTCAATTTTGTCAAGGTCGAGCACAGGAAAGTCCTTCGGGTCATCATACTTGTCGCCCTTGGCGAAGCTGGTGTCGTCAAGGTCGGACGCCTTCCAACCCAAAGAGGCGTGGAACGACTGCTGCCACGCCTTGCCGTCATTGTCGATCATGTAGAAGCGTATTGACGCGACATTGCCCGTAAGCTCGTCGTTGCCATTGTCTTCACTCCAGTCTACCGACACTACTTTCCACTTCGTAGGGTCAAAATTCGACTTGGCCAGTTCCTTGGCCTTCTCAAGCACCTCCGGCGAATCGGTCTTCATACCGCCAAGTTTCGACACGACGTCGCCGCACGACACCATTACCAAGGCCGCGAGGGCCAGCAAAATAGCTCTTGATTTCTTGAACATAATGTTTTGTTTTTATTAAGGTTAAACATAATACTCACTCTTCCCGATGCTCCAAAAGGAAACAATTACAGCCGAAAAAACTTTACAAATATAGGCATTTTGACTTTACCCCCCCCGAAAAATTAACGTTAAATAAGACGATTTTCAAGTAATTAAGACGGATAAAGGTGGTTAACGCCGCCTGCAACAAGATATATCTTTAATTATTTTAACCTTCCCTATTAGCCTTAACACCCCGAAAAGCGTTATCTTTGCTGACATATTATGTGCACAAAGAATTATCTTGAAGACGCGGTAAGCCTGCTCCAAAGGCTCATCGCCACACCGTCAATAAGCCGTGACGAGGCCGCCGCGGCCGACATAATGGAGGAAACGCTGCGCGGATACGGCTTCTGCCCGCGCCGCGAGGGCAACAATGTATGGGCAGTATGCCCCGACTATGACGAAAAGAGACCGACATTGCTGCTCAACGCGCACATCGACACGGTGAAGCCCGTAAGCTCATGGACCCGCGACCCGTACAGTCCCGACATTGAGAACGGCACGCTGTACGGCCTCGGCAGCAACGACTGTGGCGGCGGACTGGTGGCTTTGTTGCAGGCATTTCGCCACCTGACGACGTTGGAAAGACAGTATAACATCATATACTTAGCCTCGGCCGAAGAGGAGGTTTCGGGCAAGGACGGCATCAGCAGGGCGTTGCCACTGTTGCCGAAGATTGACCTCGCGATAGTTGGCGAACCTACTTCCATGCAACCGGCGACGGCCGAAAAGGGTCTCATGGTGGTCGACGCGGTGGCTCACGGGGTATCAGGGCACGCCGCAAGAAACGAGGGAGTCAACGCCATATACATTGCCCTCGACGACATAAATTGGCTGCGCACATACCAATTCGACAAGATTAGCCCCCTGCTCGGCCCCGTAAAGATGACCGTCACGGTAATCAACGCGGGCACGCAGCACAACGTCGTGCCGGACGAATGCCGCTTCACGATAGACATAAGGACTAATGAGCACTATAGGAACGAAGAGGTTTTCGAGTTTCTTAAAACCAAAATGAAGAGCGAGATACATGCCCGCTCGTTCCGTTTGTCGTCGTCCGGCATACCGTCAGACCACCCGATAGTGCGCCGTTGCGTAGAAATGGGCATGACGCCGTTCGGCTCGCCCACCCTTTCGGACCAGGCCCTGATGTCTTTCCCGTCACTGAAGCTCGGGCCGGGCGACTCGGCACGCTCTCACTCTGCCGACGAATTCATAAGAATTAAGGAAATAGACGACGCGATAAAGACGTATATCGAGCTGCTTATCGCCGTTAAGTTGTAATAGAAAAAGGAGTTATCGGGAGTAAAAAGGGAGT
>NZ_JACJJG010000152.1 GCF_016899855.1 Marseilla massiliensis | reverse complement strand
TTTCAAAAAACCGTGTAATTGACTATGTTTCAATAATTTCAAAGAACTATTTATCCACTTTTACGGGACAGTAGTGATTATGAATACAAATTTGCATCTTATTATTTGAACATTTTATTATAGTTTGCAAATTTCTTATAATAATACGTCCTGAAATCTTTACCACAAGTGTCTGTTTTGATATAGATGAGTGTTTTATGAAATATTCAATTATTTCTAATTCTCCAGCCCCCTTCCCTTTTTCAAAATATTCATTACCTTTAAAATGATACGTTGTTAGCCTATTATGGTATTTTTCTAAAGTTATTTCATCTAAATATTGTTTTATGTCAACATTTGAATTGTCTACATAATATATATCATACGGAGTATTCTCCAAATACCACATGAGGGCATTTATATATTGTCCAATTCTTATATTAGGATCGGAAAGGGTCGTGTTTATCATTTTTGTTGGATTCACACAACTTGTTAACAATACAACTATTTCTTTCATATACTTTCTAAAATTTTATCCCTAGATACTATTAATGCATTTAGCGAATAGTTTTTTATAATAGTTTTATATGCGTTGTTAACAAGTCTTTCTTGCAAATCACGTTTACCGATTTCGAATATTTTATTAGCAAAATCTACAGGGGTGTCAGCTATAAAACAATTTTCATTGTCTTTCAATGGAAGGCCTTCACACCCGATCGTAGTTGTTATAATAGGTATTTTGTATTGAGCGGCTTCTAATATTTTCATCCTAATGCCACTGCCAATTGTTATTGGTACTATCATTATGCTCCCTTTTAATACATCCCCAAGATTGTCAACAAAACCTAAATAATTTATTTTGTCATGACATCCAAGCTCTTCTATTTGTTCTTTACTCCATTTACCTATAATGTCTAATGAATATTTATCATCAGTTTTAGTTATTCTCTCCCAGACATTATCAATAAACCATTTTAATCCTTGAAAATTAGGATTATGCATTCCTGGACCTAAAAAAGTTAAACGGTACTTTGCATATACCCAACTTTGAGTGTGAGAGGAGACAATTGCAAACGAAGGAAATATTGGTATGATAACACCATTCTGTTTAAGTTTTTTAGCATCTATCTCAGATAAAGTTATAATAGCATCAAATTTATTCAAAAGTGAAATTTCTTCATTTTTTAATTTCTCAAAAAGATAGGTAAAGTAGTTTTTTGCGTGTCTTATCTTTGATAAGATTAATTTATTCCTTATAAATCTCAATTCGTGATGAACAAAAACTTTCGTTACGTTTTTCCCCTCTAATGCATTAACCAATGATAAAAAGGGAACAAATTCAATCTGAACAACATCGATATGCTTATTATCGATTATATTATACATATAATTAATAAATTCATCAGTAATGATATTGTTGCATAAGTTCATTTCTCGCTCAATCATGTAATCTTTATTTTTGTGTAACAAATAAAACATGATTTTATCAGATAAATACTTATAAGCAGTAACTTTAGAATTAAATATTTTGGGCGTGAAAGTTTCAACCTCAACACTTAATGCTTTTTCTAGTTCCTTAATTCGTTTACTATTACTGTTTTTTCTGTTTGAAGGAAACAATAAAACGACATTGTTATGTTTTGACAAAGCTTTTATACCATTAATTACAGCTTGATTTCCACCTGTAGTCAATGGATAAGGGCACATATGTAAAACAACTAAGATGTTTTTCATTTTAATTTGCTGATTAAGTTATTCATTGAGTTCGAATATTGTTTAGCGTAACGTTCTGAAAACTTATCCATATGCTTTATATTCGCTCTGATAATACAATTGTAAATTCTTTCTTTTGTTGGCAACAGATGGTTCTCAAAATATCCGTATCGCGCATCTAACATATTTGCACATTTAAGAATGTGATATATTTTACTAGATTCTTTGTTAAAATATTTATATACTTTTGGAATTATTGTTCTCTTAATTCCATATTCATCAAAGCAGAAAAAAGGAGTTGAGTTATGGATGCATACAATTATAGGATGCATTCTTTCGCCAATATATCCGGAGGCATATTTAATTAAACAATACCAATCTATTGGTGATAGAGGAACATCTATAGCATATTTAGTATTAAAAGCTTTTAAGCCTTCAGGCATAGGAAATGAAACGGTTGTATAATTATTATCTTCAAAATATTTTATCAAAGAATTAATATATTTAGATTTTAAAATATTCAACCTGAAACTAAATAGGACATAGCTCTCGGGCAAATGAAACTTTCGTAAAATCTCTTTCTTCGTTGGAAGCTTAAATGCTATATTTTGATTAAAGGAGAACACAGGGTCTGGGGTTATTGGTACCTCGTTGGCGTAGCCAAGATATGATATCATTTTTGCTGTCCATTCATCACGAGCTGTAATAAATTTGAAAAGTGCCATATAATTTGATAAATCTTGTTTTTCTACCTCATTTAACTTGGTAAATGCAGTGTTCTGGCATGAGACAGAAAAGCCAACAATGGGTATCGGATGATTTAAGTCTCTTAAGAACCCACCCCAAAAAGGATTATTCTTGTATTCTAAATCAGTAGTAACATGTTCTTCAACATATTTGAATTGTCTAAACTTAAATTTAATGCGGGTTCGTTTAGGCTTGTATTTGAATACAGCATCGCTCCCAATAAAAATCATATCAAAATTTTCTTCATTTATGTATCTTACAAATTTTTCATAGTTGCTTATTGGAATACTTAAATTCGTATAAGATTCAATGAATCTATCATGATAAATGATTTGGGTTTGAGGAACTCGTTTTGAGTACATCATTTTAACATCCTCAGGATACCAATCGATTAACACTACATCGTGGCCATATTTTTTCAGATAAGAATATGTTGATACGGCCTGTAATTGAGCTCCAAAATTAGGAACTCTATGATAAGTTAATATCCCTATTTTCATAACTGCATGATTTTAATATTATGCTTTTATCTGACAAATATAAAAATATAGAATAAGCAACTATACCAACTTGCCACATTGCCCAGAAATCAAATATTATCAGAACAATTTTGGCAATACAAAAAGCTATCAAATATGTATCTAATAATTTAAATTTTCTGACGGTCATATAGATGCAATAGATTATACTTAATACACCTATAATTCCGCACCATGAATAGTATCCAATTAGACCTACATCTTGTTGATAAAAACCATAGAACTCTTGTAATCTTATGATTTCATTATTTAGTATGGAATTACCTCCTGGAATCCCTGCACCCAATATGGTATACAATGGATTGTTCATTCCAAAAAACTTTAAAAAATATTCTCCAGCTAGGTATCTAATAAAATCTTCACCTTCTCCCTGTGCTTTATTTGCTATGTCATTCATCTCGACAAAAGAGTCTTTAAAGTAGAAAATGCCTATTATAAATATTCCAATAATCAAGAGACTAGCCATTGACAATTTTTTTCTTTGGCTAAATAATATAATTATTATTGTCACAAGTGCTAAAACTATTAGATGCTTTCTTGAACAATAACAAGCTAATCCCAAAAACGGAATTAGTGCAAATATGAAATTTCGTATGTTGAAGCGATTAATCGTAACTTGTAAACGGTGACAATAACAAAGAATCACAAAATCGACCCCCCATATATAGAATCTCCATAGTCCCATTCTGTTTTCTAATTCTCCATTCCACCACCCTTCTTCACGACCTGCAAAATAATATGTTGGATAAGTAAATTGTTGCACTATTTCTAAACAGGTCCAAACAATAGAAATAAAAAGTATTATATCAAGAAGGTATTTAACCGAAAAATTTGTTTTACATAAATAAAAATATAATATGTAACCTAATGACAATATCATTGTGGCATTAAAAGAATCCCATAGTGATTGACCACTAAAAAATAAAGCTGAAATAGCACTTAATGATAATGAGAAAAGTATATATTTTACCGAACTATATGAATTAAATTTGTTTATTGGTCGCTTGAAAAATGTAATAAAAGAGAAAATCAACACAAACTCCAAAGCTAATGATAAATAGCGGTTTAAATTGCCAAAAGTCATTAATGGCGTAAAACTCCAAAACCTGATGGCAACAAGAATCACAATTATAACTAGCAATTTTGAGCCTGAGGTGTTATGCTTTATACCCATAACAATATTGTTTTTTTTCACGGTAACCAATAACTTTAGCCGGAACACCTCCAACTATAGCATAGGGAGGTACATCTTTTGTTACAACAGCTCCAGAAGCGACAACAGCTCCCTCACCTATAGTCAGTCCTGGCAAGATTATACTTCTGCTACAAATCCATGCATATTCTCCTATTTCAACAGGAGCCCCTTTGCCACAGAAATGTAAATTATTATAATCATGATTTAAAGTCCAAATAATTGCATCATATGCAATAACCGCATTTTTTCTTATAACAAGTCCTTTCCGCGCATCTAAAAGCACTTTGGGTCCAATACTGACCCCATCTTCAATTATTAGTTGTTGAGGGGCTCTTACAGAAAATCCTCTATATAACATGACTCGTTTGGATATTTTGGCTCCCATCATACACAGACATCTGTTACGCATAATATTACTAGGCAAATTAGGAATAATTCGGGTAGACAACTCCCATTTTAAATTCCTAATATTTTTGTGAATAAATTTTCTGATCATACTTATAAATACCAAAGATTAGTTGCGATAAATATTTATTTCTTTTAATTACATTTGATACTAATATTGAAAGTTTAATTGATATTATTGATATAAAAGCTGAATATACCAATTGTAGGGTAATACTTAATGAGAAATCCTTAATAGATAAAATATAAATACCCATTTCTTTGAATGGCATAACAAAAAAAAGATGCATAATATATATTTCCATTGAATTCTTCCCTATTGTTGAAAGCAATCCCCCTTTATTTATTCTATTGTTGAATATGCCAAATAGAAAAGAAATAGCCAAAATTGGTATGAGCATACAATATATCCCCTTTATCCCATAATATGAAGCTAAAGTCATAAGGAGGATATCATTAGTGTCCCGTTAAAATGAGACGAGTTAAACAATTAATCAAATAGCCCCGGAATAATGGGATTATTTAGATCTTTGACATCATTGAAATTAGTCTTGTCGAACAGGTCACGCAAGTAGGTTTTGTCTGTCAATGATATGCTGAGAATTTGCAAAACTTCATAGGTTGAGCGTTTCAACTTCATATCATGTTGGACAATAGCCACAAGACAGTATGTGATAATAGCCACACTGATTTGTATGCGGACGGCGTTCTCTGTTGTGCCCCAGAATTTCTTTATCTTGAGGTGCT
>NZ_JACJJG010000151.1 GCF_016899855.1 Marseilla massiliensis | reverse complement strand
TTTTCTTAATTCTTAACTCTTAATCCTTAATTTTTCCGACTCCTAATTCTTAACTCTTAACTTAAATGTCCGAACTTCCCTACCTTGTCAAAGACCTCGCGCTGATACTTATCGTGGCGGGAGTGGTCACAATAGTGTTCAAGAAACTAAAGCAGCCGCTCGTGCTGGGCTACGTCGTGGCCGGATTTCTTGTCAGCCCGCACATGCCTTACACCATGTCCGTGGTCGACAGGGCGGACATCAGCACATGGGGAGACATCGGCGTGATGTTCCTTCTGTTCTCGTTGGGCCTCGACTTCTCGTTCAAGAAGATACTGAAGATGGGCATGACTCCCGTAATTGCCACGTGTTCAATCGTGTTCTGCATGATGATGCTCGGCATAGTGACGGGTCACGCGTTCGGCTGGAGCCGCATGGACTGCATCTTTCTGGGCGGTATGCTGGCCATGAGTTCTACCACCATCATCTACAAAGCACTCGACGACTTAGGGCTGAGACAGCAACGCTTCGCGGGAATTGTAATGAGCGTGCTAATCTTGGAGGACATCCTGGCCATTGTGCTGATGGTAATGCTGTCGGCGTTGGCCGTCGGCAATAACCCCGACGGTGGGCAGATGCTGGGCAGCGTGATGAAAATCGGCTTCTTCCTGATACTATGGTTCGTGGTAGGTATATACCTGATACCGTGGATGTTGCGGTCGATGCGCAAGCTGATAAACAACGAGACACTGCTCATTGTGTCGCTGGGACTGTGCTGCGCGATGGCCGTACTGTCGACGAAAGTAGGCTTCAGCAGCGCCTTCGGGGCATTTGTCATGGGCTCGATACTGGCCGAAACGGTAGAGGCAGAACGCATAACGAAGCTCGTCGAACCCGTGAAAAACCTGTTCGGGGCGGTGTTCTTCGTGTCTGTCGGCATGCTTGTAGACCCCGAAGTGCTCGTTGACTATGCCCTGCCGATATTCCTGCTCGTGCTGACAATCATCCTGGGACAAGCCATATTCGGCTCGCTAAGCTTCCTAATAAGCGGCCAGTCGCTCAAGTCGGCCATGCAGTGCGGCTTCTCGATGGCGCAAATCGGCGAGTTCTCGTTCATCATCGCGTCGCTTGGACTGTCGCTCGGGGTCATCGGTAAGTTCCTCTACCCAGTCGTGGTGGCCGTCTCTGTGATAACGACCTTCCTCACTCCATACATGATAAGGGCAGCTAACCCGTGTTACGGACTGCTTGAAAGACATCTGCCCGCCAAGTGGACAGCCGCGCTGAACAACATTACGCTAAGTCGGCGGCCGGCGCATACGGGACGGAAATGGAAGAGCCTGCTCATGCAGATGGCGCGCAACACGGTGATATACGCCATTCTTTCGGGTGCCACGATTGCCCTTATGTTCACCTTCTGCCTGCCTTTCGTCCGGCATATACTGCCCCACTGGTGGGCCAACGGCGTGTGCGGGGCTGCCACGTTGCTGCTCATTGCTCCATTCCTGCGCGCCATCGTGATGAAGAAAAACCATAGCGAGGAGTTCAAGGCGCTGTGGGCCGAGAGCACGTACAACCGTCCGGCACTGGTGTTCACCATACTTGTAAGGCTGGCCGTGGCCTCGGCGTTCGTATTTTACATATGCAACTACCTTACGAGGTTCACCAACGCGCTGATGATAAGCATTGCCGTGGCTGCCGTGGCGCTGATGGTCATCTCGCGCTCGCTCAAGAAACGTAGCATAAGGATGGAGCGGATGTTCATGCGGAACCTGCGCTCAAGGGAGATAGAGGCCGAGGTAATGGGACGCAAACGCCCCTTGTACGAAGGCAAACTGCTTGACCGTGACATCCACATTGCCGACTTCGAGGTGCCCGAAGACTCGCTCTGGGCTGGCAAGACGCTTCGCCAGCTCGAGCTGCGAAGCCGCTACGGGGTTCACGTAAGCAGCATTCTGCGCGGAATACAGCGTATCAACATACCCAAGGGGAGCACAATCGTATTTCCGTGCGACAGGATACAGGCCATCGGCAGCGACGAACAGCTTACGGCCCTGAGCTCGGCAATCGGGCGTGAGGTGCGCCCGCAGGATCCCGACATTGAGAAGCGTGAGATGAAACTGCGGCAGGCCGTGATAAGCGGGGGCGGCGCCTTTGCCGGCAAGACGATGAAGGAGAGCGGCATAAGGGACGTGTACAACTGCATGGTGGTAGGCCTGGAGGAGGGCAAGGAGAACCTTACGCTCGTCGACCCGGCACGCCGTCTCGTCAAAGGGGACGTTATCTGGCTCGTAGGAGAGGAAGAAGACCTCGAGCGCTTCAGCAGTGACAACTGACGGCCGGCAGCTACCCACACGGCTATCACTTTGCGTTGCAACTGTAGGAAACGCCTTACATATTGAAAAACGTTGACGCTCCACAGCGGGCACGGCCAGAAAAATTCCTCCAATTGACTTGTACACGCGAAACTGAAGCGTGCAAACGTAACTCGCTATAATACTTACCGTTACGCATTAAGGCCGTTTTTTGTGCATCGGAAAACGGCCTTTTTCATGCCCAAAAGCCATGATTTTCGTTGAGAAAAAGCATATTCCGCTAAATGAAAAAGCACGTTTCACCCTGAGAAAAGGCATGTTTTACAATCTAAAACATGCCTTCTTACTTTTTAATACATATTCTTTCATATAAAGTAAGGCCGTTTTGCCAAGTCCAAGTAGCATTATTACGAAATCCGTTTCCAGATTGCGCAAGGACAATGAACATCCTTCAGCGACGCTTTGCTATGCCTTACCACGCTTTAAATGACAATATGACAAATGCCGGGAAACAAATTGCGCGCGACCGGAAAACGGCCGCGCGCATATATCAAAAGCACGTTACGGACAACGCTGTACGTCAATACCACTGCACGGCATTGCTGAATCCACTGCGCTTGTCGTACTTCAGCGCATCGGTAAGTGTTGCGGCGTTGCAACGAAAAGAGAAGTTGTACGACGTATATGGTGCCAAAACGACCGAGCAACTCATGTTGAAGCAGTGGAGGTCACGCTGAAGCGAGGCCGTGGTCATTGACATCTCGTGGTTCTCGAAGTCGTATCCCGACGAGAAACTTATGTTCCATCCGTCGCTGATACGTATGTTTCCGCTGAAGTTGAGCGTCTGAGTGAAACGGTAGGGATAGCGCATAGTCTTCGTGTTGAAGCGCTCGCGCCTTGTGTCCTCACGCATGGATATACCGTAACCGATGGTAAGAGACCATGGCATTGAGAACTTCATGTATCCGTCCTCGTCTGTCTCCGCCTTTCCGGCGCTCTCCTTCTTAGCCCCATGCTGTCCGCGCACGAGGTCGTCGTCGACGTTACTCTCTATGTCGGTATTGTCGGTCTCGTCCTCGTCAGTCTGCTTCTCGTCCTCCTCGTCATCGCCTCCGCCAAACCATTTCTTGATTTTCTCGGGCGTAAGGGTGAACGAGATGTTCTGCGACATACCCTGGAATCGACCGAAGCGGCCCTTGCTATATTCGGTGTGCGTTCCCACATAGGGATTGCCGTTCTCGTCCAGTTCGTAAGCGTAGGTGGCGAACACGGCGTTCATGTTGAACGTATAGCTCTTCCACCACTTTAGTCTGAGGCGCACGGTAAGGTCGCTCCACGGCCTTTCTTTGTCCGCCATGTTATAGCCCATGTTGAAACCGAGCTCGTCAATGATACTCAACTTCTTAACACCGGTTGAGTCTTTGTCCGACTTTACCTTCATCTCGATGTTGTTCGACAAGTCGAACGTTATGCTACCCGTGCTTCCGCGCGACGGCAGCGAGAATAGTCCGTGCTCGAAGGGGCTGTATTCCTCGAGCGTAACGTTGCCCTCGGCGTCGGTCTTCTGGTACGTCTCGTAGTAGCGCGAGCCGTTGTCGGGCGCGTAGCTGAACGTCACCTGCGGCGTCATGACATGCCTGATGGCTTGTATCTTGTCGCCGAAGAGCTTTTTACTGGGCGTCCAGAATCCGTAAAGCTTAGTCGACGCGCTGACGCTCATGCGCCAGTCGTACACGTTGTAAAAGCCGTATACGGTGTCGGCCACTTCCTCCTGCGCCGCCGTGTCCCATGAACGCATGATCTTGTTGGAGTACATACGGTCGGTGAAGTTGAACGACGGGTTGATGTTTATATAATTAAACAAAGTGAAGTTGGCCTGTATCGGTATCTGGTGTTGAAATCCGTTGCGCCAGTCCTTGATAAGGTTCGACTTGAACAAGAGGTCTTCTTTCGTGTCAATCGAGTTGCGCAGCTGTCCCGTGTAGCTCATGGATATCTTCTCGTACCAGCGCTCCTTGCCGGCGGCATGCCTGCGCTTGAAGGGATAGAAGCGGCTAACGGATATGTTAAGGTCGGGCAGCGTGAGGCTGACCGTTGAGTCTATCATGTTCTGGCTGAGGTTGGCCGTACCGCTCAAGGTCAGTCCGAGGCTCGAGAATGTCGAGCTCCAGCTTACGCTCGAGGTGCGCAGACTCTGCGTGTAGCTCTGCGGGTTGTACATGCTGTTGAGGTTGTTGCGCTCGTAGTCGGTAGTGGCAAAGTTGACACTGGCCGACAGACTGGTGTACGGATTGGCCTTTGAGTCCTGGCGATGGCTCCACTGAAGCTTGAAGCTGGTCTGCTCCGTATAGTCAGGCATGCCCTTGTCGCCGTTCTTGGTGTTCTGGTAACTGAAGAAGAAACTGCCGCTGTAACGGTAGCGCTTGCGGTAGTTCGAGGCCACGCTTACGCCCCACGAGCCCTTGGTGTATATCTCGCCGAGCAACTTGAGGTCCCACTTGTCGCTCATGGCGAAGTAGTATCCGCCGTCGCGCAGGTAGAATCCGCGCGAGCTCTCGTCGCCGTAGCTTGGCATGATGAAGCCGCTCGAATAGCTCTTGGTGAACGGGAAGAAGCCGTAAGGGATGGCCAACGGCAACGGTACGTCGGCCACAACGAGATAGGCGGGGCCGAACACGACGTCCTTACCAGGCCTTACCTTGGCGCGGGAGAGGGCTATGTAGAAGTCGGGGTGCTCTTGGTCGCACGTAGTATAACGGCCATGCTGAAGGTAAAGCACGCCGCTTGAGTCGCGCTTCGACTGCTCGCTCGACAGGTATCCGTCCTGCTGCGCTGTGTAGACACTGTTGATAAAGCCCTTTTTCGTCTTGAAGTTGAACGACATGGTGTCGCTCTCGTAAGTGTCCTGCCCCATCACGAACACTGGCTTGCCGTCTATCTTGCCCGCCGTGTCGGCAGTACCCGTGGCATGTACAATGCTGCTGTCGAGGCTCATCTGTATGCGGTCGCTCTTGAGGTCCATGTTCTGGTACTTCACGTTGGCC
>NZ_JACJJG010000150.1 GCF_016899855.1 Marseilla massiliensis | reverse complement strand
ACTTGCGCTTGCTCATACCTGACGAGTAATAGTCACGAAGGACGCTCAATTTGAACTCCTCGCTGTACTTTGTTGGACTCTTTCGCATTGTTTTACACATTTTTTATTGTTCATAAATGTGTCAACTTTTGCCAGGACAAGACAAGTGGCATAAATGTTTATAATATATAAAAAAACTATCTGCTGTAAAATTGGTAAACATTTCGGTAAAAAATATACTTGATTGAGAGTTTTTTCGTTGTAATTTTGCAACGTGAAAAAGTTTAATTAAATATCGTCGGAAATGAAAAAACTGATTTTATTGGCGGCCGTACTGCTCATGGCTATCGGCGCGTCGGCACAATCAAAGGTTTACTTCACGAAAGAAATATCCCCAGAAGCCCTCGTACGCATATACAAGGCACTGGGCAAAGAGGCAAAAGGGCGCGTTGCTGTAAAGATAAGCACGGGCGAGGCCGGCGGCCACAACTACCTGAAGCCTGAGCTGATAGGCAAGCTCGTAAGCGAGGTTAACGGCACGATAGTGGAATGCAACACGGCCTACGCCGGCAAACGGATGAACTCGGAGGACCACTGGAAAGTGATACGCGACCACGGTTTCGACAAGATTGCCAAGGTGGACATCATGGACGAGGGGGGCGACATGCGCATTCCGGTAAAGGACACGACGCACATCAAGTACGACATCGTAGGCTCCCACCTTGCCAACTACGACTTCATGGTAAACCTCGCGCACTTCAAGGGGCATGCCATGGGCGGCTTTGGCGGCGTATTGAAGAACGCCTCAATCGGCGTTGCGTCGAGCAACGGCAAGTCGTACATACACACGGCGGGCAAGGTACAGAGTCCGGCCGAGCTGTGGAACAACCTGCCCGCACAGGATTATTTCCTCGAAAGCATGGCGTCGGCTGCCCAAGGCGTGCATGAATACATGAAGGGCAACGTGCTGTACATCAACGTCATGAACAACATGAGCGTGGACTGCGACTGCGACAGCCATCCGGCAGACCCCGTACTGAAGGACATGGGCATAATGGCTTCGCTCGACCCGGTGGCCCTTGACAAGGCTTGCCTTGACAAAGTGTTCAACCACCAGTCGACCGAAGGTGATGACGCAAAACCTTTAATCGAGCGCATCAACCGTCAGCACGGAACCCATATAGTTGACTATGCAGAGAAAATAGGCCTTGGGAGCAAGGCTTACACTCTCATAGATATAGACAATCAATAACTTCTTCGTCGCATGGCGGCTTGCGGTGAGCGCATGGCCGCCATGCATTACAAAGAGAGACATCCGAAGCTAATGCTTACGATGACATGAGGAACGCTGGGAAAGGCTGTTGAAAAAGCCGTTACACATACTTCACGATAACATATTTTTAAATCTAAAATTCTTGATTCTTAATGAAAAAACTTATTTTTGCAGCAGCTCTTCTCACGGCCGCCGCAGGCCAGGTGCATGCCCAGAGAGACACTACTGCACACACTCTCGACAACGTTGTGGTGACAGGAACACGCAACGTAACTGACATACGCCACCTGCCAATGACCATATCGGTGGTTAACAGGGATAAACTGACGGAGAACCAGCGCGTCAACGTGCTGCCGACATTGTCGGAACAGGTGCCCGGACTGTTTGTCACGGCACGCTCGATGATGGGATACGCCGTCAGCGACGGTGCCGCCGGAGGTATCAGCCTGCGCGGACTCGGCAGCGGCGCGGGGCGCATGATGGTGCTCATCGACGGACATCCGCAATACCAGGGAATATTCGGCCACTCGATAAGCGACTCTTACCAGACGATGATGGCAGACCGAGTGGAAGTACTCAGAGGCCCCGCCTCAATGCTGTACGGCTCTAACGCCATGGGCGGAGTGGTCAATATCGTAACAAGAAGCATGCGCGAGGACGGCGTCAAGACGGACATCAATCTTGGCGCAGGCTCTTACGGAACATTCCAGGGAGAGTTTACCAACCGCATACGCAGCGGCAAGTTCTACAGCGTCATTGCCGGACAGTACGGCCGTAGCGACAACAACCGCCCCTCGATGGGCTTCGAGCAGTACGGCGGATACGCCAAACTGGGCTACGACTTCTCGCCGCACTGGACGGCATACGCCGACGTGAACGTGACGCATTTCAACTCGTCGTACCCCGGAAGCACGTACGAGCCGCTGCTGGGGGCAAGACAGTGGATTACGCGCGGTGTTGCTTCGGCTGTGGTTGAGAACCACTACGGACGCACTTCAGGAGCAGTGAGCGTGTACCACAACTTCGGACGGCATAAAATCAACGACGGATACGCCCCCGGAGAACAGCCTCAGGAAAACTACTTCCTCTCAAACGACGCCCTGACGGGTTTCTCGATATACCAGAGCGCGACGTTCTTCACGGGCAACCGAATAACCGTCGGCCTTGACTACCAGCACATCTACGGCAAGGCATGGAACCGGGTAATCGCCACAGGAGAAGACCTCGACCCGATAGGACACCACCACGAGAACGAGATTGCAGGCTATGTTGACTTCCGCCAAGACCTGTTCCGCTGGCTGACGGTTGACGCTGGAGTGCGTGTTGACCACCACTCTCAGACTGGAACGGAATGGGTGCCACAGGGAGGACTGGTGTTCCGCATGGTGAAAGACGGCGAACTGAAGGCCATGGTGAGCAAAGGCTTCCGCAATCCGACCATCCGCGAGATGTACCTTTGGCGTCCTGCAAATGCCGATTTGCGTCCAGAGCGCATGATGAACTACGAGCTTTCATGGAAACAAAGGCTCTGCGGAGGAGCTTTCTCATACGGTATCAACCTGTTTTACATCAACGGCGACAACATAATACAGACCGCGATAGTAGACAACAGGCCGATGAACGTCAACACGGGAGCCATCGAGAACAGCGGCGTAGAAGCCGAGTTTGCGTGGAAAGCGAACAGATATCTCAGCCTGAACGGCAACTACAGCTTCCTGCACATGCACAACAAGGTGCTCGCCGCGCCAGAACATAAAGCGTATCTTGGCGCCGATTACCGCCGCGGACGCTGGATGTTGGCTGGCGGCCTGCAGTACATCGACGGACTGTACACCCAGGTTGACCCCACTGAAATACAAGAGAACTTCCTCCTGTTGAACGTCACAGCCGCATATAAGGCGTTGCCTTGGCTCAACATCTGGGCAAAAGGAGAGAACCTGCTGGCGCAGAAATATGAAATCAACTATGGCTACCCAATGCCAAAAGCGACATTCATGGGTGGCGTGAATATAAACATTTAATATAAGGTTATACGGTTTTAAGGTTTTAAGGTTATGCGGTTTACCTGCAAGAAGACCTTAAAACCGCAAAACCCAAGAACCGCAAAACCGTAAAAAACTATGAGTATCGGATTTCAAGAAGTACTTGTCCTTGCGTTAATAATCCTGTTGTTGTTCGGCGGAAAGAAGATACCCGAACTGATGAAGGGCCTCGGCAAAGGCGTTAAGAGTTTCAAGGACGGCATGAACGGAAAGCTGGACGACGAACAGGAAGAGCCGAAGAAGAAAGATGAATGACTCTGGTTCGTTGACGTTCTGGGAGCATCTCGACATTCTACGGGGCAGCCTGATACGCATGCTCGTGGCTGCTATAGTGGCGGGAGTTGCGGCGTTTTTGCTTAAGGATTGGTTGTTTGACGTCGTACTTGCGCCGAGCAGTAGCGATTTCATCACATACCGGCTTCTCGGAGTTGAACCGTTCAGGATAGAGTTGGTGAACACCGGGCTTACCGAGCAATTCATGATACACATGAAAGTGTCGCTCGTTGCCGGCATACTCATCGCCTCACCGTACATCCTTTACCTGTTGTTCCGCTTCATTTCGCCAGCGTTGTACGACAACGAGCGGCGATATTCGGTGCGGCTTACGGTTGCGGCGTACCTGATGTTTCTCTTCGGAGTGGCCGTCAACTACTTTGTCATCTTTCCGTTGACCGTCCGTTTCCTCGGAACCTACCAAGTCAGCGACGACATCCATAACCTGTTGACCATCAGCTCGTATGTAGACACGCTTGCCATGATGAGCCTCGTGTTCGGCATTGTGTTCGAGATACCGGTCGTAAGCTGGCTTCTTGCACGCTTCGGGTTGCTCAAGAGCGTATGGATGAGCCGTTACCGGCGCCACGCAATAGTTGCAATCGTCATAGTGGCGGCAGTCATCACTCCTACATCCGACGTATTTACACTGTTCATGGTGTCGTTGCCAATCTGGCTGCTGTACGAAGCCAGCGTGCTGATAGTCAGGATTACGGAAAAGAAAAATTGAAAAAGTGAAAGAGTGAAAAGGTGAGAAATACATCAAAAACATTATAATTTTATGCTTAAGAAAATAAGAATTACATTGGCGACAATTGTATTCTTGCTGATTACATTGCTGTTTCTTGATGTCACAGGCACGTTACATTCTTATCTTGGATGGCTCGCCAAGATACAGTTCTGGCCCGCCTTGCTGGCGCTTAACGCAGGAGTTGTGGCGGCTTTGATAATCCTTACGCTTGTCTTCGGCCGAATATATTGCTCTGTAATATGCCCTCTCGGCATAATGCAGGACGTAGTTTCGAACATACATAGCCGCAGGAAGAAGAACAGGTTTACCTATTCAAAAGAGAAACGTTGGTTACGTTACGGCCTGTTGGCGGTATTCATCATAGCCGCCTTAGCCGGGATTAACGTCATAGTGTCGCTCCTTGCGCCTTACAGTTCGTACGGACGCATCGCGAGCAACCTGTTCAAACCGGTTTATGAGGCCGGAAACAACGTGCTTGCAAGCATAGCCGAGAGCGTGGACAGCTACGCTTTCTACAGCGTTGACGTGTGGATTAAGAGCATGCCGACATTCATCATCGCCGTTGTGACGTTCATCATCATCGCCATTCTTGCATGGCGTGGCGGCCGTACATACTGTAACACAATCTGTCCGGTGGGCACTATCCTCAGCTTCTTTGCCCGCTTCTCGTGGTTCAAGGTACATATTGACGAGGACAAGTGCATTAAATGCGGCCTTTGCACAAAGAACTGCAAAGCCTCTGCGATAGATTTCAAAAACCATAAGATAGACTACAGCCGTTGCGTTGTTTGCGGAGACTGTCTCGGCAAGTGCCATAAAGGCGCGCTGAGTTTTACGAACCAACGAGTCAACAAGCAGACAAGCAGACAAGTGGACAAGCAGACAAGTGGACAAGTCAATAAGCAAACGAGCGTGCAGGCAGACAATATGATAAACAAACAAGCAAATGACAGCAAGGCAAATCTCCTTGTTGACTCGTCACTTGTCAACTTGTCAACTGTCGGAGTACCGACTGATACTGGCCGCCGTTCGTTCCTCCTTGCCGCA
>NZ_JACJJG010000014.1 GCF_016899855.1 Marseilla massiliensis | reverse complement strand
ATCTTGCCTGCTCCTAAAACTAAAATTCGCATGATATTTTTATGAATTTATAGAATTTAAAGAAGTTATAGAAGTTAAAGCCGAATGCCGTATTGCTTAACCTTGAAAAGGTAACGGCTATAACTTCTTCTAACTTCTATAACTTCTTTAACTTCCACGAAGCTATTTATTTACAATCTCAATCTGCTGTCTTACCGACTCTTCGTGCACAGCCTCGAACACGGTCTTGATGAATGTCGGGTCCATACCGAGCAAAGAGCCTTGCGCCCCGCGCTTGTCGAGTATCTCGTTGTAGCGTGATGTCTGTAGCACGGTCATGTTATGTTCCTTCTTGTACTGGCCTATTTCGCGGCAGATACGCATTCGCTTGGCCATTATCTCCATCAACTGGTTGTCTATCTCGTCGATTTGCTTGCGCAGGGTGGCTATTCCTTCGGTGCTCATTGTCTGGTCACGGATGACGAGCAGGCTGAGGATATAGTCCAATACGTCGGGAGTAACCTGCTGCTTTGCGTCGCTCCATGCCTTGTCGGGGTCGCAATGGCTTTCTATGATGAGGCCGTCGAAGCCTAAGTCCATCGCCTGTTGGCATAGCGGAGCTATCAGTTCGCGGCGCCCCCCGATGTGGCTCGGGTCGCAGAAGATAGGAAGTGACGGTATGCGTCGGCGTAGTTCGATGGGTATTTGCCACATAGGCAAGTTGCGGTATATCTTCTTATCGTAGCTCGAAAAGCCTCGGTGGATGGCCGCGAGACGTTTTACGCCTGCCTGGTTGATACGCTCCATTGCGCCTATCCACAGCTCGAGGTCGGGGTTTACGGGATTTTTTACAAGCACGGGAATGTCCACCCCCTTCAGGCTATCAGCCAAAGCTTGCACCGCAAAGGGGTTAGCCGATGTGCGTGCGCCTATCCAAAGCACGTCAATTCCGTATTTCAGGGCCAGTTCTACATGCTCGGGAGTGGCCACCTCGGTACCTACGAGCATGCCCGTTGTTTCCTTTACTTGTTTCAACCAAGGCAGGGCTTTCTCTCCGTGTCCCTCGAATCCTCCCGGCTTCGTGCGTGGTTTCCACACTCCGGCGCGGAATATGTGACAGCCTTTCGAGGCAAGTTGCATTGCGGTAGACATCACCTGTTCCTCCGATTCGGCCGAACATGGGCCGGCTATTACCGTCAGGCGTTCGTTGTCGCTCGGCAAGTTGAGCGGTTGCAGTTCAAGTTCCATGATGTTATATTTTGATTGTTATTGTTTCATTATATTACTGATGCGTTTTAATGCTTCCTTTATCTTTTCGTCTTTGGCGCATAACGAAATGCGGATATATCGCTCGCCGTTGCTCCCGAAGATGAATCCCGGCGTGATGAACACCCTCGCTTCGTGCAGCATACGTTCCGTAAGTTCTTCTGCGTTGGCGTATTTGTCGGGTATTTTGCCCCAAAGGAACATGCCCACCTGGCTCTTGTCGTACGTGCATCCGAGTACGTCCATTATCTGTTCGGCGGTGTCTCGGCGGTTGCGATACGTCGTGATGTTAGCCTGTCTGTGCCATTCGGCGTTGTTGTTGTATGCCTCTGCGGCGGCGAGTTGTATGCCTCGGAACGTTCCCGAGTCGATGTTGCTCTTTATTTTGAGTATCCAACTGATGAACGTTTGGTTCGACGCGCACATTCCCACGCGCCATCCCGGCATGTTATGGCTTTTGCTCATCGAGTTAAACTCAATGCAACAGTCCTTCGCTCCGGGCACTTGCAGCAGTGATATGGGCTTCTTGTTGAGGATGAACGAATACGGATTATCGTTCACGATGACGATAGAATGGCGTCGGGCGAAGTCTACCAGCCGTTCGTATGTAGCCATACGTGCCGGCGCTCCGGTAGGCATGTTGGGATAGTTAGTCCACATCAGGCGCACGTTTGATAAGTCCATACACTCCAGTTCGTCAAAGTCGGGCTGCCAACCGTCGTCCTCACGCAGGTTATAGTTTACCACTTCGGCACCCAAAATCTTGCTTAGCGACGTGTATGTGGGGTATCCAGGGTTGGGCACGAGCACCTTTTCGCCTGGGTTTACGAATGCAAGCGTTACGTGGAGTATGCCTTCCTTTGAGCCGATTAGCGGCTGAATTTCGGTCAGCGGGTCAAGTTCCACGCCGTACCAACGTTTATAGAAGTCGGCCATTGCATGCCTTAGCTCGGGCGTTCCCATTGTAGGCTGATAACCGTGGGCGTCGTCCTGGCGTGCCACTTCGCACAACTTGTCGATGGTTGCTTTCGATGGAGGCATGTCTGGGCTGCCTATCGCAAGGCTGATGATGTCTTTTCCCTCGGCGTTCAGCCGTGCCACTTCCTTCAGTTTGCGGCTGAAGTAGTATTCGCTCACCGCCGACAGTCTGTCAGCAGGCTTGATATTGGATGTCTGTTTGCTTTCCGTCATCTTTGTATTCTCCTAAAACTTTAAGTTCTTTTGTCAGCGGCATTATCGCGTCTATGCTCTGCCGGTAGCGAGTAAGGTTGTTGAATGTTACGTCAACGTAGAACATATACTCCCATTCGTGCCCGATAATGGGCAGCGACTGGATTTTAGTGAGGTTTATTTTATAGAAGTATAATATGCTCAGCACTTGCGAGAGGCTGCCCTCCTCGTGAGGAAGCGAGAACACGAGGCTGGCCTTATTGACTGTCTCCAGCGGCCTTAAGAAGTCGGCCTTGTTGGGATTGCTCACCACGAGGAACCTCGTGAAGTTGTGCTTGTTGTCCTCTATCGACTCCTGGAGTATCTTCATGCCGTACAGCTTGGCGGCCGCGGCGTTGCAGATGGCAGCCCATCCGCGGCACTGTTGCCTGGCGATAAGCTCTGCCGCGCCTGCGGTATCCTCGGCCTCGACGGCTTTCAGTGCCGGATGGTTGGCCAGGAAGCCGCGGCATTGCATCAGTGCTACGGGGTGGGAGTGTACCTCACGCACCGTGTCCCACGAGTCTTCGGGCAGGCAACAGATACTATGCTCTATGTGCAACTTGTGCTCCCCGACGATGGTTGTGCTCGAGTCGCGCAGCAGTTCGTAGTTATGCAGCAGCGAACCGGCAATGGTGTTCTCTATGGCGAGCATTCCGATGACCGTAGGGTCGCGCTTGATGTTCTCGAACACCTGCTCGAACGTTGAGCAGCATATCAGCTGTATCTGTTCGTTATTGAAATACTGGTGGGCCGCTATGTCGTGAAACGAACCGACGGCACCCTGTATCGCTATTCTCTTCATATACCTTTCTTTCTCTGTTATGTTAAAACTAAAAGTCCCGCCTCAACATTGTGAAGCGGGACTTTATCGTATCTTTCTAAAAGATTACCTTGTCTTAAGTTGAAATTTACACGCAACTTCCCGCTTCACAGTGCCCTGCAAAGTAAAAATAAAAGTAAAAGAAAGATGCGTTATTGTTGTACATTGTCGTTATTTTTGTTATTTCGTTGCAAAAATATAACTTTTAATTGAAACAAACAAACATTTTATATGAAAAGTTTGACTTGTCCTTTCATATTTTCGTTCCTCATATTATAATAATGTTATATCGTCAAGAGAACACGCCGTACGGGTCTATTGATTTGTACTTATCTTTTATTTCGTTCTCGATGTCCTGTTTCTCATTACCCGCGTTCTGCTGTTCCTCCAGCTCTTTGGCTTGCCTGTAGTCAGCCTGTCCGCCGCTTTCGTCGCCGTTGTCGATTCTCAGTTTGCCGCGCTCACGGTATGCGTTGGCGTTGAAGGGGTTGGTGTCTATGGCCTTGCCGTAATACGATATTGCTTCCGACGGATTACCTTTAGCCCTTTCGATACGGGCTTTCAGTATAAGTATGTCCTCATTCTCGGGATGTTCTTTCATCAGTCGGCATGCGTCCTCGTCGGCTTCAGCCGTTTCGCCGGCGCTTAGCAGCGTTTCCCCGCGCAGCAGGTAGGCCTCCGTATAGTCGGGTTTCAGGCCGATTGCCTTGGTCAGCATGGCCACGGCATTGGTCGTGTCGCCGTGTCCAATGCACGCTTTGGCGTAGAAGAACAGCGCCTCCACGCATTTGTCGTCTATCATCAGGGCTTTCTCCGAGGCGTCGGCCACGGCCGTGTAGTCCTCCATCATGTACGCAACGTTGGCCATGCGTATCAGCACCTGCAGGTTGTCGGGTTGCGCCTCGGCAATTTTCATCAGCTGTTCGTAAGCCTCCGGTAGGCGGTCTGCCCGTATCAGCGCCTGCGACATATAGTCGCGTATCTCCAAGTCCTCCTTCATCCCGAGGGCATGGTTGAAGCATTGTATAGCGTAGTCATGCTGACCGGAGCGCAAGGCGCGCACGCCGTCGTATTTAAGTACGTCGAAGTCTCGCTCCTCTTCCGCCCGTTTCCTGTCCTCCGGCTTCTCTTCCTTGCCGCCGAATAGTGCCTTAAAGAAATTCATTTGTCGTAGGTTTTAGTTTGAAATGTTTGATTATGGTTTGCCAAAATCCAGTTCTTTTATCAGTATGTTATAGTTATATCTTGGACTTTGATAGTAAAGTCCGGTTTCGGTATCGGTTATTTTTTCGTACAAAGTTGAGTTGTATATTGTTTTCAAGGCGTCAGTCAGCGATACGCCCCTGTCCTCCATGAGGTATGAAGCCATCCCCTCAATTATCGTATCTATAAGAAATTGTTGCCGGTCAGTCATTTATTGCTTTCAGTTTAGATATTGATGATTCCGTGCCAAAGAAGTATTGGCGGTTCAAATGCCTATAAGTGAGTTCTTTAACCAAGGCGTTAAGTGAAATCATGTGCTTGACGTAACGCTCAAGTTGGAACGCAACGCCATCGTCAGCTATAGGACCTACCACGATGTCGTAATCGTTTTTAACCTTTTGCTTTTTGTTGTTGCGGTTGGCTAATATGAATAATGCCCATTCCTTGTTTGGCTTATCAAACATCTTGACATTAAGTTCCTTGCTTCCAAGCAGTGTTTCGTCAAATTCAAACGTCGATATTGTTGGCGTACCTTCACCTGTTATTCTCGTTCTTCGTATTGCCATTTGTTCGGCTTGTTCCCGTATGTCGGTGAGGTAAAATCCTTGTCCGAAGTCTTTGTTTGGATTACAAAGGCTTAGGTCTATAGTCGTAATCTTGACGTTAGATCCATGATATAATTTTATCATTACAGTTTCCCTCCTTGGTTTCTGCACACTTGCGTAAGGTCGTTTACCGCGTCAATTATGGAGAGTTGGTGTTCGGCTTCGTAGCAATCTTCGAGAAAAGCCATGCCGCCGAACCTGTCCAGGTAAGCGAAAGCCTGCTTTGCCGTGAGCCTATAGCGTTCGGCAAAGGCGTTGATGCAATACACCGTATATGTAATTCGGTTTTGTTGGTCTTTATCCATTTCTGTATCGTAACCCAAATTTATATGTGCTTGTTGCAAAGTTAGGCGTTTTCCTCCAAACATCCAAGCGTTGCCGTGATTTTATTTTTCGGTGATTATCGTGATGCGTTATGGTGAATTAAATATCATGTCATTACTGTGTGCGTAATCGTTTGTACGTACTTACTTTGCCGTTTGGCAATCAATGTAAATCAGGTCATATTTTATGGTTTTGCAAAAGGCCGTCTTTCGTGTTGCAAGAGACGGTCTTTTGGCGTGCGATTGACGGCCTTTTATCGCCTAAAAGGCCGTGTTTTGCAGGGTAGGAGGTAATGCGTTGATTGTCAGGATGTTGTGAATTAATCAAAAAACAGGGGTTGGAAAGGATAATTAAAACAAAAAAACGGTTTGTCGGTTTTGTTTTTTCACGGTATGGAAGTAACTTTGCGATTGATGAAACGATTGTTTTCCATAGTGTTATTTTGCGCCTTTTGCGTTGCCGTAGGTGCGCAGGAGGTGGGCGATAGGGTGGAGTTGAAGGACACGTCAGCCGTTGTTGGCATGCCCGTAGACCAAAGGATTATCGGCGGGACGGACGCTCCAACCGACATATATGTGTACGACGGTTATCGGGGAGAGCCGCTTGCTGAGGCTGACTCGCTGCACCTGCCCGTGCTGAACCGTTATGGCCAGACTTACATCAACATGTATCCGTACAGTTGGATGGGGTGGTATGACTGGCAATTGCACAAGGGACTAAACGTAAGTCTTGGCGCTTCGGTGTTCGCCTCGTTCGGCGACGGCCCGTGGAGCGGCACCGGCTTTACCAACAGCATATCCGCAATGTACGCCGTTCCGTTGACAAACAAGCTCTCGCTTGCCGTCGGCGGCTACCTGAACAACCTGTATTGGGCGCACGACGCTTACCACGACGCAGGCCTTAACGCCGTGCTCGGATATAAGTTCAACGAGCATTGGGAGGGCTATCTGTTCGGACAGAAGTCGCTGACAAACAAGTTTATCCCCATGCCTCTTTACGACATGAGCAACGCCGGCGACCGTATCGGTGCGGCGGTGAAATATAATTTTAACCCGAAATTCAGTATCCAAGTAACCGTTTCGGCGGAAAGACGGTGATAAGGGAATTAAGAATTAAGAGTGAAGAATTAAGAAAAATACCTTTGTTGACAAGCGTTCAAGGCATATTTTCTTAATTCTTCACTCTTAATTCTTAATTATTTAAAGTATAGCCTTAGGCTATTCAGTACTACGCTAATGCTCGAAAAGGCCATGAGAGCGCTTGCCCACATTGGCGTTATCTGCCATTCGGCGCCGAAAACGTAAGGCAGGCCGGCGGCGAGAGGTATGCAGATGACGTTATAGATGAACGCCCAGAAGAGGTTTTGCTTTATCATACCCACCGTGGCACGTGACAACCTGATGGCGTCAGGTATGCGTCGGAGGTCCGTTCCCATAAGAGTTACTTGGGCCACGTCCATC
This sequence comes from Marseilla massiliensis, assembly GCF_016899855.1. GTDB lineage: Bacteria > Bacteroidota > Bacteroidia > Bacteroidales > Bacteroidaceae > Prevotella. Next base: position 44,477 of record NZ_JACJJG010000014.1, on the reverse strand, counting down.
GCTATGTCGGTGCCTTTGCCCATCGCGATGCTCACGTCGGCCGCGGCCAGCGCCTGGGTGTCGTTAATACCGTCGCCAACCATGGCTACGTGCTTGCCCTCGGCTTGTAGTTGCCTTACCATGTCCTCCTTGTCCTGCGGCATAACCTTGCTGCGGTAGTGCTTTATTCCCGCCTTGTCGGCCCAGTATTTGGCGGCTTCGTCCTTGTCGCCGCTCATCATGTACACCTCGATTCCCTCCTCCTGGAGCGCCTCCATGGCCTCGCAGGCGTAAGGTTTGAGCGTTTCGCGCTCGTCGAGCGACAACGAATCTGCCTTTGTAAAGTCAACGTCCTTGTTGGGAATAGTTAGCGTCCCCGTCTTGTCGATGACTAACGCGTCTATCTTCCGTATGTTCTCAAGCGCCGTGGCGTCCTTGATGAGGATGTTCTTCTGTGCCGCTTTGCCTATGCCTACCATCAAGGCGGTGGGCGTAGCCAGGCCGAGTGCGCACGGACAGGCTATCACAAGCACCGACACCGCCGACAATATGGCGTGCGGAAGCTGGCCGCTGCCCCCTATGGCGTACCATAATATAAAGGTAAGAACAGACAGACCGAGCACCACGGGCACGAAAACGAGGGCTATTTTGTCGACCACACGTTGCACGGGAGCCTTGCTTCCTTGCGCCTCTTGCACCATCTTTATTATCTGTGAGAGCATTGTATCCGCTCCGACGGCCATCGCGCGGAAGCGCAGCGAGCCTTGTTTCACGATGGTTCCGGCGAACACCTTGTCGCCGTTTTGCCTCAGGGCGGGTGTCGGCTCGCCCGTTATCATGCTTTCGTCGATATACGCCTCGCCGGTAGTTACCGTTCCGTCTACCGGCACTTTCTCGCCCGGGCGTATCTCGATGATGTCGCCCCGTTCGAGCGTTGCTATCGGCACGTCGACTGTCTGGTCACCGTTTACAAGATGGGCAGTCTTTGGCGCAAGTCCCATTAGCGCTCGGATGGCCGACGCAGTGCTCTTTTTTGCCCTCTCCTCGAGTGCACGTCCTGTAAGCACGAACGTGATAATCATGACCGAAGCGTCGTAATATGTGTGGTTAACGATACCTCTTGAACCCCAGAAACTGTCGCCCCAGAAGGTGTTGAACACGCTGAACACGAACGAGATAAACGTACTCATGGCCACCAGAGTGTCCATGTTGGCCATTCCGTGGCGCAGTTGGTGCCATGTGTTTACATAAAACTGGCGGCCGCAATAAACAAGGTTTACCAGGGCGATGATGAGCATTGTCTGGTTGGCAACGTCCTTTGAGCCGATGTTGAGCCAGCCCATCGAAATGCACATGGTGAGCAATGCCAGTATCCACGATGTTATAAGCCTTTTCAAGAGACGGCGGTATTCCGTTTGTTCGATGGCCGTTACCGACTCGTCTTCGTCTATAATGAGGCCGTAACCAACCTTTTCAATCTCCTCTTTCATCGTCTTTGGCGTGATGACCTGCGGGTCGTATTCCACCAAGGCGGTGCGGGCGGCGAAGTTGACGGCGGCCGACTCAATGCCGTCGAGCTGGTTAAGGCGCCTCTCAACGTTGGCGGCGCACCCGGCGCACGCCATGCCTGTTACGGCGATAGTCTTCTTTTCCATTTTCTTATAGTTTGTTCCGACGGCAAAGTTACTCCGTTTTTATATATAAAGTGTTATGGAATTATGGAAAAGATTTATAAGATTTGGTATGGTTATAGATGATATTCCTATTTAAATTTTTTTACTTCCGACGTTATCTTTTCTTTGATTTTGTTCCAGGTAATATCTGAAAACATTTTCGGCATAGGCTGCATATTGGCGTCTTCATAGTATGTCAGGCTCATCAAGGCACGGAAAATACTATGTTCGGGATATTTCTTCGCGTAAAAGTCAAGTAGTTGATTCAAGGAATAATGTTGCAAAAGAAAATACACATCAATAAAGTCTTTCTTAGTTCCTCGACCTTCAATAGCGTTGATTTTCATTGCGGCGATGTCTTTAGGTGAAGCCAATCTCAGTCCATTTTCTATAATAACATCGTCAATCCAAGGGTAATTTCCGTAATCAACAAAGTCAACTTTAATACCGTTAATCGTATAAATCTTAATCCGTTCAGATTCTTTGACAACGAAGGTTTGCCCAAGTTTTTTCAAACGTTCGGACATTGCGCTTGCATCAGGGCTAAATATTCCGAACATGTCAATGTCTACAGATTGCCTGTGTCCGTACTGTAGTGCCAATGACGTTCCGCCTACAAGCCTCATTCCATTGAATGACGGTTCTGCCATCAACGCTTTCAGGAGTTCCAAAGTGTCGGGTTCGATTGTTTGAAATGATAACATCTGTAATCTTCTTTATTGGTATGTGATATTGCGCAGATATATGAAAGGCAAACGGGGTCAAGCGTTCTTAGTTTTTTACATACGTCGACAATTTTGTCAAGCCCGTAATAATCGCGTATAAAACGCCAGTCGTCCATGTTGCCGTATTCAAGCACACGCTGGATGAAATATGCCGGATATTCGTCCATATCGGCGTTGTTGACGTCAATATCCCAGAACAAATGTTTTGATAACTTATATATATATTCTTTATTACGCATACATTTTTACGTTTGTATTGTTGTTTTATGTCAACCCATATATTGATATTTGCCCTTAAAACCCCATTTCCTCACAACCGTATAACCCCAAGCTATATCTTGTCGAGCTGCCTGAGCTGCTTGTCGTGGGCCGACTTGAATTGCGAGGGCGTCATGCCCGTGACGCTCTTGAACTGTGTGCTGAGATACGCAACGCTTGAATAGTTCATCTTGCGGGCTATCTCGCTGAGCGACATTTCGCCGTAGAAGATAAGTTCTTTTATGCGTTCAACCCTTTGCAGGATGAAGTAACGCTCTATGGTTAGCCCCGTGTTTTCTGAAAAGAGTTTGCTCAGCGAGCTGTATTCCATGCCGAGTTCATTGGAGAGGAATGCCGAGAGGTTGACTTGTTGGCGGTTGTCGCGATAGTGTACGAGTTTGATTATGGCGCTCTTTATGCGGTCGACGGTCTGCTTGCGGCGGTCTTCAAGCAGTTCGAAGCCTTGTTCTTCGAGTGCAATGCGAATTTCGTCGAGCTTCGCCACGTCGGGATTTTCCTCAACTGAGGCTGTGCCGAGCTCAACTGAAAGAGGCGTGAGCCCTGCGTTGCGGAGCACCTGCGTTACGGCTGCCTTGCACCGGTCGCACACCATGTTCTTGATATATAGCGTCGTACCTTCCATCAAATTACAAAGATACAGCTTTTATCCGTGGTGGACAAGGATGTTCTTCTAATTCAGGTTAATTAACATTTGCTGTTGAATTTATTGTGGGCGGAATGGCAAATGCCGCCAGGTTACGTCAAGATGTTGTACTGGCGTATGATGCAGGCATGGTCAATGCTTTTGCAAAAGGCCGTGACTTGTCTTGCAAAAGGCCGCGTTTTACGTTGTAAAAGGCGCCCTTTCGCAGGCTAAAAGGCCGCCTTTCGCAAAACTGGCGGTTTCAGGTATGTTGGCCTTAGGCGGTAGAAGGCTATCTATGGAACTTGTCCTTGTCCTTAATCAGTATGACTTTTAGCTGAGGGTCGTTTACCATCCGTTGTCCGGACGGGGTGAGAAAAAGCTCGAATTGGGTGGTTCGGTGTTTCCAGGTAAGTAAATCTATCGGTCGGTTAAGATGTTTCCTGATCGTGGAATACCACCATCCGGGAAACGACAGGACACGGGTGGCATGGCTGTCGGCGACTTTCTGTAAGTGGTTTATGCAAGCCTTGATTTCCGTCTTGTCGAGCTTTGACGGCTTGTCGAAACTCACGTGACATTATTGTTTTCCTCTTCGCATTCGTTTTTTCGTGAAATCCTGCCATGCTTGATAATTCTTTCATATTATATGTTTACAAAGTTTGTTTTAGTAATGTATATGCCGTTACTTGGCGTAACGATACCGTAGGTATAATCGTAAGGACATGCAAATATAATCCAAAATAATGACATTCTTTATAACGGTAAGTAAAAGCGTTTGCATATACGGGTAAAATGACTGATAATTTGAAATTCTGCACACTTGAATATAGTGTGCGCATTTTTGCGGAAAACAGTTTTAAAATACTTTAAATACCTGCGGCAATATTGGCTTTTTTATTATTTAATGACTATATTTGCAAAGATAATCAGGCGGGCGAGAGGCCGTTATTAGTCGATTTTCGGCCTTCCTGCTTACATTTTGTTCATTATACTAATATATAAATATGTTTGAAAATCTAAGCGAAAGGCTTGAACGCTCTTTTAAGATACTTAAAGGTGAAGGAAAAATTACCGAGATCAACGTTGCTGAAACGTTGAAGGACGTAAGGCGCGCGTTGCTTGACGCCGACGTGAACTATAAGGTTGCCAAGACGTTTACCGACAAGGTGAAGCAAAAAGCGCTGGGAATGAATGTGCTCACGGCCGTGAAGCCAGGGCAGATGATGGTTAAGCTGGTGCACGACGAACTTGCCGAGCTGATGGGAGGCGAGAGCGTAGGGCTGAAGCTTGAGGGTCGCCCGGCCATCATATTGATGTCAGGACTTCAGGGTTCGGGTAAGACTACGTTCAGCGGAAAGCTGGCCAACATGCTAAAGAAGAAACAGCATAAGAACCCGTTGCTTGTTGCGTGTGACGTTTACCGTCCTGCCGCTATCGAGCAGTTGAAGGTTGTGGGCGGCCAAATAGAGATACCAGTCTACTCTGAACCTGAAAGCAAAAACGTAATCGGAATAGCGCAGAACGCCATAAAGGAGGCTAAGGCCAAGGGTAACGACGTGGTAATAATAGATACCGCGGGACGCCTTGCAGTAGACGAGGAGATGATGAACGAGATTGAGGCGCTGAAGAACGCCGTAAATCCCGACGAGACACTGTTCGTTGTAGACTCGATGACAGGCCAGGACGCCGTAAATACAGCCAAGGAATTCAATGACCGTCTCGATTTTGACGGTGTGGTATTGACAAAGCTTGACGGCGATACCCGTGGCGGTGCTGCCATAAGCATACGCACCGTAGTGACAAAGCCTATAAAATTTGTCGGTACCGGCGAGAAGATGGAGGCCATAGACGTATTCCATCCTTCACGAATGGCCGACCGAATACTCGGCATGGGCGATATTGTCAGCCTTGTGGAGCGTGCGCAGGAACAGTTTGATGAGGAGGAGGCGAAGCGTCTTCAAAAGAAAATACAAAAGAACAAGTTTGACTTCAACGACTTCCTCGGCCAGATACAACAAATCAAGAAGATGGGTAACATCAAGGACCTGGCTTCGATGATACCGGGAGTGGGCAAGGCAATAAAGGACGTCGACATTGACGATAACGCCTTCAAGGGTATTGAGGCGATAATCCTGAGCATGACGCCGAAGGAGCGCACCAATCCCGAAATACTCAATACGAGCAGGCGGCAACGCATTGCGAAAGGATCAGGCACTACGGTGCAGGATGTAAACCGCCTGATAAAACAGTTTGACCAGACGCGCAAGATGATGAAAATGGTTACCGGCTCAAGGATGAGCCAGATGATGGGAGCCATGAAGGGATTGCGCAACATGCCGAAATAAGGGAATGGTGAAGAGTTAAGAATTAAGAGTTAAGAGTGAATAATTCAATGGTCTATACGGCTTATTAGGCTTATCAGACCAATCCCGATAAAGGATTGGGAAAATCAGGCTTATCAGTCTTATCTGGCCTATCCCCAATTATGAATTGTGTATTATGAATTATGAATTGATAGACGGCAAGGCCACGGCGGCCAAGATAAAGGAAGAAATAGCCGAGGAAGTTAAGCAAATCGTCGCTAATGGCGGTAAGCGTCCGCATCTTGCGGCCGTGCTCGTAGGACATGACGGCGGTAGCGAGACTTACGTCAAGAACAAGGTAATAGCATGTGAGGCATGCGGCTTTACAAGTACACTTATCCGTTTTGAGGATGACGTTACGGAAGAGCAGCTGCTCGCGAAAGTCAAGGAACTTAACGAAGATGACGATATTGACGGTTACATAGTGCAACTGCCGTTGCCAAAACATATCGACGAGCAGAAGATAATAATGGCTATCGACTACCGCAAGGACGTAGACGGTTTCCATCCAATCAACGTTGGTCGTATGGCTATAGGCCTGCCGTGCTTTATCTCGGCTACGCCGCTCGGCATATTGACTCTGTTGCACCGTTACGGAATAGAGACTTCGGGCAAAAAGTGCGTGATACTCGGACGAAGCAACATCGTAGGCAAACCGATGGCCCAGCTTATGATGCAAAAACAATACGGCGACTCTACGGTGACGGTATGCCATAGCCATTCTGCAACCCTTAAGCAGGAATGCCGTGAGGCTGACATTATCATAGCCGCCATAGGCCAGCCAAACTTCGTCACCGCCGACATGGTTAAAGACGGTGCGGTGGTTATCGACGTTGGCACGACACGTGTTCCCGACGCAACGAAGAAGAGCGGGTTCCGCCTTAACGGAGATGTCAAGTTTGACGAGGTAGCGCCTAAGTGCTCGTTCATAACTCCGGTTCCGGGTGGAGTAGGCCCCATGACCATTTGTTCATTAATGAAAAACACGCTTGCCGCAGGCAAGAAAGAATACTACAAGTAATGACGGCCGAGGAGTATTACCGCCTTGGCAACCGCTACCGCAAGGAGGGCAACTGGCAGGAAGCGCTCAATAATTATATCGCTGCTATCGAACTTGACCCTGAAAGCCCTGCGGTTGAGGCGAAGAAGATGCTTGACGACATCTTAAATTACTATTGTAAAGACATGTATAACCCCTAAGAAAAACATTCAAGAGACAGACTTCGGTGTTTGCCGTACGTCTGTCTCGTTAATACAAAAACATAAAGATATGGGTAAAATGAGAGGAGCCATTGTGGTCAACACCGACCGTTGTAAGGGCTGTTCACTCTGCGTGGAGGCTTGTCCGAAAACGGTTATCGCTTTGGCGAAGAAAGTTAACGTTCACGGCTACCCCTATGTGGAGGCCGTAAGTCCTGACGATTGCATCGGTTGTGCCTCGTGCGCCATCGTATGTCCCGACGGATGTATCACTGTTTATAAAAAACGTATGGAGGATTAAAAGTTATGGCAGAACAAGAAGTAACTTTATTGAAGGGTAACGAGGCGATAGCTCATGCCGCCATTCGTTGTGGTGCCGACGCCTTTTTCGGTTATCCCATCACCCCTCAGAGTGAGATTATCGAAACACTATCGTTGCTAAAGCCTTGGGAAACCACTGGTATGGTAGTACTTCAGGCAGAGAGTGAGGTTGCCTCTATCAACATGGTGTATGGTGGAGCGGGTGCCGGTAAGCGTGTGTTCACGTCATCATCGAGCCCAGGCGTGGCTCTTATGCAGGAAGGCATAGCCTACATGGCCGGCGCAGAGATTCCCGGAGTCATCGTCAACGTACAGCGTGGCGGTCCCGGTCTGGGTACAATCCAGCCGTCACAGAGCGACTATTTCCAGGCGACACGTGGTGGAGGTAACGGTGATTATTATGTAATCGTACTGGCCCCTGCGTCAGTCCAGGAAATGGCAGACTTCATGGATTTGGCTTTCGAACTCGCATTTAAATACCGTATTCCGGCTATGCTTCTGAGTGACGGTGTAATTGGGCAGATGATGGAGCGTGTTGTTCTTCCGCCGTACAAACCCCGCCGTACCGAGGAGCAAATCAAGAAAGAGTGTCCTTGGGCAACGTTCGGCCGTTCTAAAGACCGCCAGCCAAATATATTGACATCACTTGAGCTTCAACCTGAGCAGATGGAGAAGCGTAACTTGCACCTCCAGGCCAAGTACCAGACGATACGCGAGAACGAGGTAAGGTACGAGACAAAGCATTGCGAGGACGCTGAGTATCTGATAGTAGCGTTTGGAAGTGCCGCGCGCATATCCGAGAAAGCCATAGAGATGGCACGCAAAGAAGGGCTGAAGGTCGGTCTGTTGCGTCCTATCACATTGTGGCCGTTCCCGACTAACGAGGTGGCGGAGCTTGCCGAAGGCAAGAAGGGCGTGCTCTCCGTGGAGATTAACGCCGGCCAGATGGTTGAGGATATTCGTCTTGCCGTTAATGGCCGTGTTCCTGTAGAGCATTTCGGCCGTTTGGGCGGAATAGTTCCTGAGCCGGACGAAATAGTAAAGGCCCTGAAGGAGAAATTTTAATCGTTTTCTTTGAGGTGGAGCTTTTGGCAGATGGAAAAGGCTGAAGGATATTCCGCCAGTTAACGGAATAATTTAAAAAGTCGATAAAATGAACGAAGAAATAATATCTCCGGAGAACTTGGTCTACAAGAAACCGGAATTGATGAACGAAGTCCCGATGCACTATTGTCCGGGATGTTCGCATGGAGTTGTCCATAAGCTGGTGGCTGAAGTCATTGAGGAAATGGGCATGGAGGACAAGGCCGTTGGCGTGTCGCCGGTCGGATGTGCCGTATTTGCCTACCGTTATCTCGACATCGACTGGCAGGAGGCTGCCCACGGGCGTGCTCCCGCAGTGGCTACGGCTATCAAGCGTTGCTGGCCTGACCGCCTGGTGTTTACCTACCAGGGTGACGGCGACTTGGCTTGTATCGGTACATGCGAGACTATACATGCGCTCAACCGTGGGGAAAACATAGTGGTCATATTCATCAACAACGCTATTTATGGTATGACCGGAGGACAGATGGCGCCCACTACGCTAATGGGGCAGAAGACGTCTACGTGTCCTTACGGCCGCGAGGCGAGTCTTCATGGTTATCCGTTGAAGATGACCGAGATTGCCGCTACGCTTGAAGGAACATGTTATGTTACGCGCCAGAGCGTTGAGACCGTGGCCGCAATACGTTCGGCAAAGAAGGCTTTACGCAAGGCCTTCGAGGCTTCAATGGCAGGCAAGGGCTCAAGCCTGGTCGAGGTGGTGAGCACGTGTAATAGCGGATGGAAACTTTCGCCTGTCAAGGCTAACAAGTGGATGCAGGAAAACATGTTCAAGTTCTATCCTAAAGGCGACTTGAAGGACACCACTGGGAGTGAAAAGTGAAGAGTTAAGAGTGAAGAATTGGAAATGAAACTATCATGAAGACAGAGATAATAATAGCAGGTTTCGGCGGCCAGGGCGTGCTCTCAATGGGTAAAATCCTGGCATACTCGGGATTGATGGAAGGCAAGGAGGTTACGTGGATGCCGGCTTATGGCCCCGAGCAGCGTGGCGGAACGGCCAACGTGACGGTAATCGTGAGCGACGAGCGCATATCGTCGCCCATCCTTAGCAAGTATGACATTGCCATCGTGCTTAACCAGCCGTCGCTTGACAAGTTTGAGCCAAAGGTTAAGAAGGGCGGTATACTTATCTATGACGGATACGGAGTGATAAATCCCCCGACGCGTGACGACATTACCGTTTATCGTATAGACGCCATGGACAAGGCGGCCGAGATGAAGAACTCAAAGGTGTTCAACATGATTGTGCTCGGCGGATTGCTCAAGGTATGTCCGGTAGTGAGTGATAACGGTGTTGAGAAAGCTCTTTACAAGACTCTGCCTGAGCGCCATCATGGCCTTATTCCGCTTAATATGGAGGCCATCAAGGCTGGCGGAGACATTATAGAGAAGAAGTAGTGGGTTAATGCCCTTATGCCGCAATTGCGGTATAAGGTGGTTAATCAGAAAACAAAAGATGGCCTTCAGGCTTGCCAAAGATAGTCTTTGGATAGCTTGGAGGCCATCTTTTGTGTGTCATTCGGTGATTTCTATCAGATTGCCTTCCGGCCCTTCCACGCAACTTTCGTAATACCCGTCGCCGGTAACCCGCGGACCGTCGGTTACCTTATACTCGTCTTGTCTTAATGTAAGGGTAAGTTCGTCCACCTTATGCCTGCCGCCCACGCTGAACGACATGTGTATGTAGCCGTTGTCAAGGCGGCTTTTGGGATGGTCTGCCGTGCCAGGGCGTGACATTATCTCGAGGCGAGAACCACCCGAAAACGACAGAAAGTACGTCTTTAGTCCTGTTCTTGGGTTGTGGTACATGTCGTTCGGAGTCGCTCCGAAATACTTTATGAAAAACTCTTTTGCCGTTTCGAGGTCTTTCACGTACATTGCGATATGGTCAATTTTCATGTTGTTTACGATTTATGTTTGCTTTGTTAATGGTGCGTGAAGTATTACGGTGTCCATTCTAAAATGCCGTCAGTAGGGTGTGACTTGCGCCATTCGATGAATTCGGGCATTGTCCTGACGCCGTATTTCAGCACGGCTTGGTAATATTCTACGCCCATTATGTGCTCGTTGTCAGGAGTTTCGTTCTTGAGGCGTAGTATGGCGAGGCGCGTATCGTCGGTCAACGCTTGTTTCACTTGGCGTGCCATGCGTTCGAAATAGCCGTCGTACTTCGACCCCTTCACTATGTGTATAATGTCGATTTGCCATGTGTCGCCCTGCCCGTCTACGTACCAGGCATGCCATTCTATACACTCCTCCTCGGTGTCGAGCAGGTTGCGGCACTCTATTCTGGTTATTCCGGGACATTCGGCGATTTGCGACATTGCGTTGAAACTTGCCTTTATCGTCAACGGTGATGAATATACGTGCAGGTCGATGTCAAGGTGTTTCATCATAAGCCCCATGGCAAGCGAGCCTACTACGTTGACCTCGGCGCCGTGGGCAGTCCATATATCCATTACTTTGGTTTGGCGTATGATATTCCATGCACGGTGTTGGACATTCTCTGAGGCTTTTATTAAGGCGTTCATTGGTTGAGGGTTAATTAAGGAGAAGCATTATCTGTAATTCCGTAATTGTAAGTGGAGAATGTTCTTTTGTTGAGGCAGGTTTTCTTAACTCTTAATTAAATATTTATCGTTTCCGTTCCTCCGAAGGGTACAAGGTGGCTAAAGCAATCCTTCTCGGGAAATAACCCTCCGTATATTCCGGCGCAGATGAGCACGCCGCCATGGGCGAATATGGCCACGCGCCGGTAGGGCTTGGTCTTCAGTTCGTCAAGGAACGAGGCCACGCGGGCGTACAATACGGGAAAGCTCTCGCCGTTGGTTGCCGCCAGGTGCATGTAGTCGTCGTACCAGCGTTGCAGGTTCTCGTCCTCGATCTCGTCAAACAGCTTCATCTCCCAGTCGCCCATGTTCATCTCCTTCAGCCTGTCGTCAACGATAGGCTCCGGCCAGCCGCAATACTCGGCCAGCTTTCTTGCCCTTGTCAGGGGTGACGAGTACACGGCGTCGAACGGCTCATCGCCGAGGTTTATCTTTGTCATGGCGGCTTCACTCTCGAATGTTTCGGCCACCGGCACGTCACTCCAACCGTAGCATGTGCCCTTGGGTACACCCACGCTGGTATGTCTTACTAAAACAATGTCCATAATGCGTTGTTGTTAAAAAACTGATATGTTGCGCAGAGGTAGAATGAAAGTTCGGTGAGAAGGAATATCGCGCCGCAACAATCGCCCGTGTATCCCTTAATCTTATGCCATATCATGAGATACAGAAAGTACATAACAAGGCATGGGGCGAAGATGAGCAAATCCCAACGTATCCTCCCGTCGACGGCAAAGATTAGAAATACGAGCGGCAATATACCCTGTATGAACAGGCCTATACCCGCCTTCAGGTTTATCTTGCGGTACACCACGCGCGCCTTGGCTTCGTCTTCCGTCCGTGCGTAAGGCATCATGGAGATTATCTGCGCCGATACCATCTTGCAAAACGGGTCGGCCGCCAATATCGTAAGAGCCGCCAATTTGGCCGGCATTGACGATAATGAGAAAAACAGGATGAGCATGTACAACCCCAGTCCGATAACGCCGTAAGTGCCTATGCGCGAGTCTTTCATGATGTCGAGTATGCGTTGGCGGTTGTTGCCGCCTCCTCCGAAGCCGTCGAAGAAGTCGGCCAGGCCGTCCTCGTGCAACGCGCCGGTCACAAGTATCCTTGCCGCGATGGCAAGAAGTACGGCGATGGCATGTGGCATGATAAAGCTTCCGAAGTAAATCACGGCGGCCATTATGCCCCCGGTAAGCCAGCCTACGAGCGGCCAGAACTCAACTACCGAGCGATAACATTCGCGCGGCGGTTCGTGTATTCGCCATAATGGAAGGCGTGTGAAGAATATGAAAGCCGCCCAGGCGGGGTCATACCATTTAAAAGTATTTAGTGATATGCGCATTGTCAAAGTTATTCATTTCGTTAATCATTCTTACGGCACTTTCAACAATAGGGTAGGCGCAAAGAGCTCCGGTGCCTTCTCCGAGCCTGAGTCCGAGATTTAACAATGGCTGGGCACCGAGCAAGTCGAGCAGGCGGCGGTGGCCGTTCTCGTCGCCTACGTGTCCGAATATCATGTATTCTTTGGCTTCCGGATATAGCCTTACGGCCGCCAGGGCGCATGCCGTCATGATGAATCCGTCAACCAATACGATAAGTCCGAGTTCGGCGGCACGCAACATTGCGCCTACGGCGCTTACCATTTCGAAACCTCCGAAGTAGCGTATCACTGTGTTAGTATCGGCCTTTCCACCCGTTTCGGATATGAAACGGTTTACCGCGCGGTTCAATACGTCGGATTTATGCCTTATGCCGGCATTGTCAAGTCCGGCACCCGCGCCGATACATTCATCAAGGGGTATGTCTCCGAGCAGGCTCATCCATACGCTTGAGGGCGACGTATTGGCAATACCCATCTCGCCTACGCATACAATGTTGCATCCGTCGGCATGGCATTTGTCCACGAATTCGGCTCCTACGTCAAGCGCCTGCCGGTATTGTTCCTCGCTCATGGCCGGGCCGTCGATGAAGTTGGCCGTTCCCGGGGCAATCTTCCGGTTATATATTTCATGGCAATTGCTTAGGTCATAGTCAACCCCTACGTCGACAAGATATAGCTTGAATCCATGTTGCCGGCAAAACATGTTCACCCCTCCGCCGCCTTTCGCGAAGTTGAGCATTTGTTGCCACGTTATTTCACGTGGCGATACGCTTACTTTCTCGTGCTCAATTCCGTGGTCGCCGCCGAACAACAGGTGGCAGGGATTATTGAGCTTCGGCGTAAGTGTTTGCTGGATAAGGCATATCTGCATGGCCAAATCCTCGAGCCTTCCCAATGAGCCTTTGGGTTTGTTGAGATTGTCTATCTTGTGTCTGATGGCGTCAAGCAATGCCGCGTCAGGCTTATGGATATTGTATGTTCTCATTTGTTGTCATTTCAGGAGTAAAGAAGTTAAAGTATAGTAGTTAAAGACGTTAAAGGAGTTATCACTCGCTACGCTCGTTAGGAGTTAAAGCCAAATGCCTTGGAAATTAAGAGTTAAGAATTAAGAAAATATGCATTCTCGCCTTCCAAGCCCCTTTTTACTCTTTTACCTTTATATTCCTATCCTTTTATTTTCACCGGAATGCCGCTGACCATGAGTACTACTTCGTCGGCACGGGCGGCTACGTATTGGTTCATCCATCCCTGCATGTCGGTGAAGCGGCGTTGTACGGCGTTGTTGCTTACCTCTCCGCTCCCTATTTCGTTAGTTACGAAGATGAATGTGGCGTCTTGGTCGGTAAAGCGGTCAAACTCACGTTCTATTTCGGCAAGCGCTTCTTCAACAGATGGTTGCCGTCCGTATTCGTCACGGTTGAAGAAGAAGTTGGTACACCATAACGTGATGCAATCTATCACGGCCACTTTGCCGGTTATGTCGTGACGGCTTAAGTGTTTCTCTTCCTCTATGTTCTCCCATTGCGGGCCGCGCCTTTCCTTGTGGCGTCTTACGCGCAGGGCGAATTCGTCGTCCCAGACATGGGCCGTGGCAAGATATACGGGGGTTGGCGAGAGGCTTAGCGCAAGCTTCTCGGCATATACGCTTTTGCCAGACCGTTGTCCTCCGGTGACAAGTATGATTTTTCTCATTTATGGTTTCAAGATATTGTACGTGTACTTGCGCAATAAGCGGGCAGGCAATCGGTAGTGAGCCGTTGCCTGCCCGTCATAATATGTTATGGATGGTTTTACTCGTCCTTGTCGCTCATTTCAGCTTCGTGTGCTTTTATGAGCTCTTGTTGTATCTCATTCGGCACAAGCTCATAACTTGCGAACTTGGTGGTGAATGATGCGCGGCCACCTGTGAGTGAACTTAGCGAGATAGAGTAGCTTGCAAGTTCCTTTTGTGGTATCTTGGCCTGTAGCTTCTGGTAGCCGGCCTCACTATCCATACCCATTATCAGGGCGCGGCGTCCCTGCAGGTCGCTCATTACGTCGCCCATGAAGTCGGCCGGGACATACACCTCGAGGTCGTATATCGGCTCGAGGATCTTCGGCCCTGCGTTCCTGAAGGCGTCGGCGAAGGCGTGGCGTGCCGCGAGCATGAACGAGAGCTCGTTACTGTCTACGGGGTGCATCTTTCCGTCGTACACTACAACGCGCACGTCCCTGGCGTAGCTACCTGTCAACGGGCCTTGCTCCATGCGCTCCATAATACCTTTCAGGATGGCGGGCATGAAGCGTGTGTCAATGGCACCGCCTACTACTGAGTTGATGAACACGAGTTTGCCTCCCCATTCGAGGTCGATTACTTCCTTGCTCTTGATGTTCATCTTGAACTCCTGTCCGTTGAACTTATACGAAACGGGGTCGGGCATACCGTCGGCATACGGCTCTACGATGAGGTGAACCTCGCCGAACTGGCCGGCACCTCCCGATTGCTTCTTGTGGCGGTAGTCGGCGCGCGCTGCCTTTGTGATGGTCTCGCGGTACGGAATCTTGGCGTCGATGAACTTCACGGGCAGTTTCTCGTTGTTCTCGAGGCGCCATTTCAACGTGCGCAGGTGGAACTCACCCTGTCCGTGTATAATTGTCTGCCTTAACTCCTTGCTTTGTTCAACCACCCATGTCGGGTCTTCCTGGCGCATCTTGGTGAGAGCGGCCATAAGCTTCTCTGTGTCGGCCTCGTTTACGGCCTTGATTGCGCGCGAGTATTTCGAGTTAGGATACTTGATGAAGTCGAACCTGTTGTCGCAATCCTTTCCGTTCAGGGTGTTGCCCGTCTTTACGTCTTTCAATTTTACGGTACATCCTATGTCGCCCGCGTTGAGGCAATCCACTGGCTGGCGGTTAGCTCCCGCGCACACGTATATGTTGGCGATACGCTCCTTCGAGCCGCGGTCGGCATTGCTCAGGTCGTCGCCCGGCTTCACGCTTCCGCTCATCACCTTGAAGTATGACACTTCGCCGATGTGCGGCTCTACGCCGGTCTTGAAGAAGTAAAGCGACTCGGGACCGCTTGTCTCGGCCGGAACTTCCTCGCCGCGAGTGTTGTGTACTTTAGGCATTTCGCTTACGAAAGGTACCACGTTGCCGAGGAACTCCATCAATCGTCTTACGCCCATGCTCCTGCCTGCGCAAACGCAGAATACAGGGAAGATAGACCTTGTAACGAGTCCCTTGCGTATTCCCTCGCGCATCTCGTCCTCGGTGAGAGTTTCCTCCTCAAAGAATTTCTCCATCAGGGTTTCGTCATTCTCGGCGGCAGCTTCCACGAGAGCCTTGTGAAGTTCCATTGCCTTGTCCATCTCCTCTGCGGGGATGTCCTCGATGATGGGCGCTCCGCCTTCGGGCTTCCATGAATATTTCTTCATCAGGAGCACGTCGATGAGGGCGTTGAAGCCCGGTCCTGTCTCTATCGGGTATTGTATCTGGACGCACTTCGGACCGTATATGTCCTTCATGCTGGATATTATCGTGTCAAAGTCGCATTTGTCGCTATCAAGCTGGTTGACGAGGAATATCACCGGCTTCTTCAATTTCTCCGTGTAACGGAAGTTGTTTTGCGTGCCGACCTCAGGTCCGTACTGGCCGTTGATAAGGATTAGCGCCTGGTCGGTAACGTTCATGGCGGTGATGGCCTGGCCTACGAAGTCGTCGGCGCCCGGGCAATCAATGATATTAAGCTTCTTATTGTTCCACTCTACGTTAAAAACGGTTGAGAATACCGAGTAGCCGTATTCCTGCTCAACCGGGAAATAGTCACTTACCGTGTTCTTGGCTTCTACACTACCGCGGCGCTTTATCACGCCGCTCTCATACAACATGGCTTCGGCAAGAGTAGTCTTGCCCGAGCCCGCACTGCCAAGCAATGCGATGTTTTTAATCTCGTTAGTCTGATAAACTCTCATAAAAATATAGATTTAAGTTTGTTACAAAATATTGGCCTCTAAGTTACACATTTTTACCTAAACTGGCAAAATAAAATGACGGAAAGCATATAAAAATTAAAACATATTAGTAATTTTGTACGCAAATTCAATAGAAAATGAAAAGTGTAGAATGAAAATCTGAAAGCCTTGTTGGTAGTTATTCATTTTTAATTGTTCATTTTTTAATTTAAAAACCGTGTCCGGAATCTATATCCATATCCCGTTTTGCAAGAGCCGTTGCGTATATTGCGGCTTTTACTCCACCACGCGGCTTGATGTGCGGCGTGAGTATGTCAAGGCGGTATGCCGTGAGGCCGAGTTGAGGCGCGGATACATCAGCGGTCCGTTCACGTCCGTATATGTTGGCGGAGGCACGCCGTCCGTGCTTGGCGCTGATGTGCTTGCTGGTCTTTTGTCATATATATATAAGGTGTTTGACATCGACAGGCAGGCAGAGGTTACCGTCGAGTGCAATCCCGACGACGTTACGCCAGACTTCGCCCATGCCATCGCCCGCACTCCCGTCAACCGTGTCAGCATGGGTGTGCAGACCTTCTCCGACGCCCGTCTGCGCTTCTTGCGCCGCAGGCACGGCTCGGCAGACATACCCATGGCGGTGGACAACCTCCGCAGGGCGGGCATATCCAACATAAGCATTGACCTGATGTTCGGCTTCCCAGGCGAAACAATCGCCGAATGGCGCGACGACATCTCCCGTGCCGTCGGCCTCGGCGTGGAGCATATCTCGGCATACAGCCTTATGTACGAGGAGGGTACGCCCCTTTACGCCATGCTCGAGAAAGGTAGTGTAAGCGAGATTGACGACGAGCTTAGCCTCGCCATGTACGACGAACTCGTTGACCGCCTTACCGTCTCAGGCTACGAGCATTACGAGATAAGCAACTTCGCCCGTCCAGGCTTCCGCTCGCGCCATAACTCGAGCTATTGGAGGCAAGAGCCGTATATAGGCCTCGGTGCTGCCGCCCACTCGTTCGACCTGCGTTCGCGCCAATGGAACGTTGCCGACATCGCCCGCTACGTCGACGGTATATCCCAAGGCCGCGTGCCCATGGAGCGGGAGGAGCTTGACGCCCGCACCACCTTCAACGACATCATAACCACCGCCCTGCGCACCCGTGAGGGTATCAGCCTCGACGCCCTTGCCCTTCGCCTCGGCTCGGCATACCGCGACACCCTGCTCAACGGAGCCTCGCATTACATTACCGACGGATTGCTTGCCGTTACCGACGGCCGCCTTCACCTTACCCGCCGCGGCATTTACGTCAGCGATATGGTTATGGCCGACTTGGTCTTGGTGGACGAATGATGGGAGCGCCAGGAGAAATGCCATTGTCGCCAAATTTTGTTTAATTATGAACAAAATAGTCGAACGGACAATATTAATTGTTTAAAAATAAAGAAAACCGTTTAAAGATGATTATAATGTCACATAAATTCTTTACTTTTGTAATCGGTTAGAGGCAACTCTTTCTAAAACATATTGATAATAAGAGGCGTTATGTCTTCTTCCTGCGTGTACAAAGCCTAGGAAACTTCAATCACGTTGAACAGGAGAAGGTATGATGGTCTCCACGCATCTGCGTGGGGCTGTTATTTCCACATCTGTTCATAAAGGTTTTCCTAGCACCTGTACACAAGGACGTGGCATACAGTTCCACGCTTCTGCATTTAACAACCGCCTGTAGTAGGAGCTTACAGGCACGATAAACAAATTTGCTATGGAACAACAATTTTGTCAAAGTTGCGGTATGCCGCTTAACGGTACCAATCATGGTACAGAGGCAGACGGAAGCCTTTGCCCGGATTATTGCAAGTATTGCTATAAGGATGGCAGGTTTACGCAAAACTTCACCATGACACAGATGATTGAATTTTGTCTGCAATTTATCGACCAGCTTAACGCCGAGAGCGGGCAAAACCTTACGGCTGTGCAGGCAAAGGAACAAATGCTTGGATATTTCCCTACCTTGAAGCGATGGAAGGAAAAAGACCCAAGGACAATTACAGAGAAAGCAGCTGACCTGCTCGCCCAATGCGAAAACGTAACCGTTGTGTCGATAGATGCCGACGGGTATCCGCGTCCTGTGCAGATGTCTAAAATACATGCCGAAGCATATAACGACGTATGGATGGCAACAAGCGCGGATTCCGTGAAAGTGAATGACTTTAAGGCTAACAACAAGGCGGGGCTATGCTATGACCGTTATGGTGACGGCGTTGCCTTGCGCGGTAGAGTAGAGATTATCACTGACGATGCCGTACGCAAGGATATGTGGCAAGACTGGTTTGTACATCACTTCCCCAGCGGGCCTGCCGACCCGGGTTATGTGCTTCTGCATTTTATTGGAACGGAGGCCACGTTCTGGATTAACGGAGAGTTCTCACGCTCAAACATTCAACTGCCATGAAAGCGATAATCCCTGATATAACTAACATTGCAGCTTGCGGCCTTTATTGTGGAGCCTGCCGTAAGTTTCTTGCAGGGAAATGTCCAGGTTGCAGGCGTAACGAAAAAGCAACGTGGTGTAAAATCCGTTCATGCTGCCGTAAAAACGAGTTCGGCACTTGTGCGGAGTGCCCGTATGACGTAAAGGAATGCAAGGTATATTCCAATTGGATAGGTAAAGTGTTTGCGTTTCTGTTTAACTCTGACCGTTCCGCTTGTATTCGATATATCAAGGAACATGGTGGGCAGGCCTTTGCCGAAGAAATGTCAAAACGTAAATGTCAAACCATAAAAAGAATATAAATGATGAAAAACGAAGTAATTTACTTATTGCTTGACCGGTATGCCGACCATGAGGCGGTGTTCCTTGCTTCCGCCATTGCGTGTGATGAACGTAACGTGAAGGAACATCCCAAATATATAAATAAGGTGGTGGCGCCTACGTTGGCCGCTGTCCGCTCTTGTAGCGGCTTCAGCACATTGCCCGATTACTCGTTCGACACCATGCCTGATGATTATGCCGCATTGGTGTTGATAGGCGGTTTCGGCTGGCTTGACAGGAATCTGTCCGATAGCGTAGCGCCGATTGTGCGCCGTGCAATGTCAAAGGGCATAATAGTCGGCGCTATATGCAATGCCGCGGCCTTCATGGCAAGCCACGGCTTCCTTAACGGCATAAGGCATACGGGCAACGGATTGGAGCAGTTGCGTGCATGGGGCGGAGCTGGTTATACTAACGAAGCGGGCTATGTAGACGCCCAAGCCGTTTCAGACGGGTGCGTCGTAACGGCCAACGGTACGGGATACCTTGAGTTTGCAAAAGAGTTGTTGATACTTCTGGAGAATGACACTCCTGAGCAAATAGAGCGCTTCTATATGTTTAATAAACTCGGATTGGTAGAGTGTATGCGCAGGATGCGGCAACAAGTATAAATGCGGATTTTGCCTAATGTAGTCCGGCTTATTGTCGGCGTGTTTGTAAAAGGCGGCCTTTCGTGTTGTAAAAGGCCGTCTTTTGTCGTCTAAAAAGCCACCTTTTAAGCAGCGAAAGACGGTCTTTTACAAACAGTCCAGCTACAGGCTGTCTTTTTGTTTCATTCCATATTGTATTCCGTTCATCTTTTTCGTGTTCACATTTTATAAAGAAAGGCAGTATCGTCAATGCTTTAAAAGCATTATATGGGCATATTGTCATTTATTTTATACAATATTTTTGATGGAATTTGGAAAAAGTGTAACTTTGCAGGATGATTTAAGTTAATAGTGAAAAGTGGGGTAGTGAAGGATTGACTTGCTTGCCTTGTTTGTCTTGGCCGGTTCGACCTGTTTGCCTAATTCGGATCATGCCTGATTGCAATGTAGAGGTTGGCTCGGGATAACGTACTATCGTGGTGGGCATTTTGACTTTAACTCTCTAAAAGAGAAAATATGATTTCGGTAGAACATTTACGGGTAGAGTTCGGCGCCAAGCCGCTGTTCAGCGACGCGACGTTCGTCATCGGCGACCGCGACCGCATAGCTCTCGTGGGCAAGAACGGCGCGGGCAAGTCTACCCTGCTTAAGATACTTTGCGGCCGGCAGCAGCCTACGGAGGGCACGGTGAGCGCCGCTCAGGGCACCACGATAGGCTACCTGCCGCAGGTGATGGTGCTCACCGACGACACCACCGTGCGCGAGGAGGCGCGCAAGGCCTTTGCCGGCAACACTGCCCTGAAGGAGCGCCTCGACCGCATGGAGGCCGAGCTGGCGGAAAGAACCGACTACGAGTCGGCGGAGTACATGGCTCTGGTGGAGCGCTTCACCCGCGAGCACGACCGCTACATGATGATGGGCGCCGACGGCTACGAGGCCGACATAGAGCGCACGCTGATGGGGCTGGGCTTCGGGCGCGAGGATCTGGACAGACCCACGAGCGAGTTCAGCGGCGGATGGCGCATGCGCATCGAGCTGGCCAAGATATTGCTCGAGCGCCCCGACGTGCTGTTGCTCGACGAGCCTACCAACCATCTCGACATTGAGAGCATAGGCTGGCTGGAGCAGTTCCTGGCGCAGGGAGCCAAGGCGGTGGTGCTGGTGAGCCACGACAGGGCGTTCATCAACAACGTGACCAACCGCACGATAGAGATAAGCTGCGGCCGCGTAGTGGACTACCGCGTGAAGTACGACGAGTACGTGCGCCTGCGCGCCGAGCGCCGCGAGCAGCAGCTCAGGGCTTACGAGAACCAGCAGAAGGAGATTGCCGACATAAAGGACTTCATTGAGCGTTTCCGCTACAAGCCGACGAAGGCCGTGCAGGTGCAGAGCCGCATAAAGCAGCTGGAGAAGATCGTGCCCATAGAGATAGACGAGGTGGACCGCTCGGCCATGCGCCTGAAGTTTCCGCCGTGCCAGCGTAGCGGCGACTGGCCCGTAGTGTGCGACGGGGTGGGCAAGGCCTATGGCGGCCACGTGGTGTTCTCGGGCGTCAACCTCTCGATAAAGCGCGGCGAGAAGGTGGCCTTCGTTGGCCGCAACGGCGAGGGCAAGTCAACCCTGGTAAAGTGCATCATGGGCGAGATCCCCTTCACGGGCACGCTCAAGATAGGGCACAACGTGGAGATAGGCTACTTCGCCCAGAACCAGGCTCAGCTGCTCGACGGCAACATCACCGTGCGCCGGACGATAGACGACGTGGCGCGTGGCGAGGTGCGCCTGAGGATTAACGACATACTGGGCGCGTTCATGTTCGGCGGCGAGGCCTCGGAGAAGTACGTCCGCGTGCTCAGCGGCGGCGAGCGCAGCCGCCTTGCCATGATACGCCTGTTGCTCGAGCCGGTCAACCTGCTCATCCTCGACGAGCCTACCAACCACTTGGACATGGCGTCGAAGGACGTGCTCAAGGAGGCCATCCGCGCCTTTGACGGCACGGCCATCATCGTGAGCCACGACCGCGAGTTCCTCGACGGCCTCGTCACCAAGGTCTACGAGTTCGGCGGCGGCCGCGTGAGGGAGCATATCGGGGGAATATACGATTTTTTAAGTCAACAAGCGGACAAGTTTGTAAGTCAACAAGTCAACAAGCTTGTAAGTCAACAAGTCAACAAGCAGACAAGCAGACAAGGAGATATGCTTAGTCAACAAGTCAACAAGTCAAATCTCCTTGTCGACTCGTCTGCTCGTCCCTCGTCGACTAAAGAAGACTACGCCGCGCGTAAGGAGCAGCAGAAACTCTTGCGCAAGGCGCGCAAGGCCGTGGAGGACAGCGAGGCCAGGATTGCCTGCATGGAGGGACGCCTCAAGGAGCTCGACGCCCTGCTCTCGCAACCCGAGAACGCAAGCGACATGACTCTCGTCACCGAATATACCGACACCAAGCGTGCCTTGGACGAGGAGGTGGAACGATGGGAGCGGCTGGCAGAGGAGGAGGAAAGAATGAAGAATGAAGAATGAAGAATTAAGAATGAAGAATTAAGAATTAAGAGTTCAATTGCTTATTCGGCCTATTTGCCTTATTTGGCCAATTACAAATTACAATTACAGTTGGCAAGGCATTTGTCTTAACTCCTTAACTCCTTAACTCCATAACTCCATAACTCCATAACTCCTAAAAAGAAATGTTTTACTTAAAAATAAAACGCTTATGAAAATGAAACACATTATTCCCGTTGTGCTGTTTGCCGCCGCACCTATGGTGGCCGGCGCCCAGGCACAACTGAAGTCGGGCATAGACCTGACGAACCTTGACAATAGCGTTCGTCCGGCCGACGACTTCTTCCAGTACGCGTGCGGAGGATGGATGAAGAAGAATCCGCTTCCCGCCGCTTATTCGCGTTACGGTAGCTTTGACAAGCTGGCCAAGGACAACAACGAGCGTATTAACTCAATCCTTACCGACCTGCTGAAGAACACCTATCCGCAAGGCTCTACCGAGCAGAAACTGAGCGACTTCTATAAGCTGGCGATGGACTCGGTGCGCCGCAACCAGGACGGCGTGAAACCGGTAATGCCGCTTATCAACGAACTTGAAGGAGCCAAGACCGTAGACGCCCTTCATGCGCTTCAGCTCAAGTACGCCGCATTCGGCTACGGAGTGCCCATGGGCATTGGTTTCGGTGCCGACGAGAAGAACGCCAAGATGAACATCCTCAACATCTACCAGGGCGGACTCGTACTCGGACAGAAGGAGTATTATCTTGATACCGACTCGGCTACTACCGCCATCCGCGACGCCTACAAGAAGCACGTTGTGCGCATGTTCCAGCTCTTCGGCTTCACGGAGGCCGACGCGCAGAAGAAGATGGAGAACATCCTCAAGGTGGAAACGGCGCTTGCCAAGGTATCCAAGTCGAGAACCGAGCTGCGTGACGTTGAGGCCAATTATAACAAGATGACTCTCGAGGAGTTCGAGAAATCGTATCCTCATGTCAACCTTACCAAAATGCTCAACGCCGAGGGCGTGAAGACCGAGTATTTCAAGGAGATGGTAGTAGGCCAGCCCAGCTTCGTCAAGGGTGCCGACGATGTGTTGGCTAAGATGACCGCCGACGAGCTGCGCGCCTATATGGAGTGGGACGTGATACTCTCGGCCGCGAGCTATCTTAGCGACGACGTGCAGGCTGCCAACTTCGACTTCTTCGGTCGCACCATGTCGGGACGCAAGGAGGACCATCCGCGCTGGAAGCGCGCCACGAGCCAGGTGGAAGGCCAGATGGGCGAAGCTCTCGGCAAGATGTACGTAGAGCGTTATTTCCCAGCCTCGTCAAAGGAGCGTATGGAGAAGCTCGTGAAGAATCTCCAGGTTTCGCTCGCCGAGCGCATCAAGGCGCAAGACTGGATGAGCGACGCCACAAAGCAGGCCGCGCTTGACAAGCTCAACGCGTTCTATGTAAAGATAGGATATCCCAACCAGTGGAAGGATATGTCGGGACTGGTAATCGACCCGAAACTCTCTTACTACGAGAACGTACAGAAGTGCCGCGAGTTCTGGAACAAGTGGGACATCGACTATCGTGCCGGTAAGCCGGTTGACAAGGAGGAGTGGTTCATGACACCCCAGACCGTCAACGCCTACTATAACCCGACGACCAACGAGATTTGCTTCCCGGCAGGTATCCTGCAGGTGCCTTTCTTCGACCCTACGGCCGACGACGCATTCAACTACGGTGCTATCGGCGTGGTGATAGGCCATGAGATGACGCACGGATTCGACGACCAGGGACGCCATTATGACAAAAACGGTAACATGACCGACTGGTGGACGGCTTCTGACGCCGAGAACTTCAACGCCCGTGCCGAGAAGTATGCCGACTTCTTCTCTGCCATCAAGGTGCTGCCCGACCTCAACGCCAACGGCAAGCTGACGCTTGGCGAGAACCTGGCCGACCACGGAGGACTCGAGGTTGCCTTCAACGCATACAAGAACGCCACCAAGGACGCTCCGCTGAAGACCATCGACGGACTGACGCCCGACCAGCGCTTCTTCCTGGCGTACGCCGGCGTATGGGCGGCCAACATCACCGAGGAGGAGATTCGCCAGCTCACCAAGATGGATCCCCACTCGCTTGGCGAATGGCGCGTGAACGGTGCCCTGCCGCACATCAACGCTTGGTATGAGGCATTCAACGTGAAGTCAGGCGACAAGATGTACTTGCCCGAGAACGAACGCCTGAAGCTCTGGTAAGTATTTTTTAAGATACAAGTAAACGGGTGACGAGCAGACAAGGAGACAAGCCTTGCCTGCTCGCTCTCTTTTAAGGCTAATGGGCCTAATAGGCCGGATAAGGCAAATAAGCCAGATGAGCCGAATAATCCAAATAGGGCAAATTTTCTTAATTCTTAACTCTTAACTCTTAATTTATTTGTACTTTTGCCCAGGATAATAAAGAAAGGAACAAATAATGCCGTTAAGAATACCTGACAAGTTGCCGGCCATTGACGCCCTGAAGCGCGAGAACATCTTTGTGATGGATACCTCGAGGGCGCACTCTCAGGACATCCGTCCCCTTAGCATAGTGATACTTAACCTCATGCCGTTGAAGATAACAACCGAGACAGACCTGATACGCCTGCTCTCGAACACGCCGCTACAGATGGACGTAACCTTCATGAAGCTGAAAAGCCATACGCCGAAGAACACGCCGATAGAGCATATGATGATGTTCTACAAGGATTTCGACGAATTGAAGACGCGGAAGTTCGACGGCATGATAATAACCGGGGCGCCCGTGGAGCTAATGCCCTTTGAGGAAGTTAACTACTGGGACGAGATGGCCACCATTTTCGACTGGGCCAAGAGCCACGTCACCAGTACGTTGTATATATGCTGGGCGGCGCAGGCCGGGCTGTACTATCATTACGGAATACAGAAACACACGTTGCCGAAAAAGATGTTCGGCGTGTTCCGCCAATACGTTACCGACCCCTTGTTGCCGATATTCCGCGGGTTCGACGACTATTTCTTTATGCCCCACAGCCGACATACCGAGGTGAGGCGTTCAGACATTGTGGCTAATAAGGCGTTGACGCTCGTGGCCGAGTCGCCCGAGAGCGGCGCGGGCATAGTGATGGCGCGCGGCGGGCGCGAGTTCTTCATCACCGGCCATCTGGAGTATTCTCCCGACACGCTCGGCAATGAATACAAGCGCGACATGGGCAAGCGCGACGACGTAGACATGCCAGTAAACTACTACAAGGACGACAATCCCGACAATCCGCCCGTAGTGACATGGCGCGCGCACGCCAACCTCTTCTTCAATAACTGGATAAACTACTACGTTTACCAGGAAACACCGTATGACATCGACAAGATTGAGTAAAGGCATGATGGATATTGGGCCAATGAGGCTAATAAGCCAAATAGGGCTAATAAGCCAAATAAGCCAAATAAGCCGAATAGGGCTAATAAGCCAAATAAACCGAATAAGCCGAATAAGGCTAATAGCCCAATTACAAATTACAATTACAGATACATCCCGCCAATCATGAATCATGAATTATGAATTATTTAGAGCTTCTCTCTCCTGCCAGGAACCTTGAGTGCGGCATGGCGGCTATCGACCATGGAGCCGATGCTGTGTATATCGGTGCCGAGCGTTTCGGGGCGCGCCAGGCGGCGGGCAATCCGGTAGGCGACATCGCCGAGTTGTGTAAATACGCGCATACGTTTGGGGCAAAGGTGTACGTGACCGTAAACACTATAATTTACGATGACGAGCTGAAAGGCACCGAGGAGTTGATATGGAGGTTGTATGATGTGGGCGTTGACGCCATACTTGTTCAGGATATGGGCATTCTGGAGATGAACCTGCCGCCAATAGACCTCCACGCGAGCACCCAGACCGACAACCGTACGAAAGAAAAAGTGGCTTGGCTTGCGGCACATGGCTTTAAGCGCGTGGTGCTTGCCCGTGAGCTGTCGCTTACCGATATTGCCGGAATACACCGTGATGTGCCCGGTGTAGAGATAGAGGCATTCGTCCATGGCGCCCTGTGTGTAAGTTATTCAGGACAGTGCTATGCCTCGCAATATTGTTTTGGGCGTAGTGCCAACCGCGGAGAGTGCGCCCAGTTCTGCCGCTTGAGGTTTGACCTGGAAGATTCAGCCGGACAAAGGATTGTAGCAGGTAAGCATTTACTGTCCTTGAAGGATATGTGCCGCATTGATTCCATTGAACAGATGGCGGATGCAGGCGTGACGTCGTTTAAGATTGAGGGGCGTTTGAAAGATATCACTTATGTCAAGAATGTGACGGCCGCTTATAGCCGTAGGCTTGACGGGATAGTAAAACGCCATCCCGATAAATATTGCAGGGCTTCGTTCGGTAAATGTAGCTATACTTTTACTCCAAGTCTTGACAAGACTTTTAATCGTGGTTTTACCGATTATTTCCTGAAAGGACGTGAATCTTCCATTATATCCTTCGATACGCCCAAGTCTATTGGCGAGTATGTTGGCAAAGTCAAGGAAGTGCACAATAATTCGTTTAGTATAGCGGGAACCGCGTCATTCGCCAATGGAGACGGACTATGTTTTGTCAATGGTAAACGTGAACTTGAAGGCTTCAGGGTCAATCGGGCGGACGGAAATAAGATTTATCCATTGAAAATGCCGAGAGGCTTGTGCCGCGGCATGGAGATATACCGAAATAACGACCATGCTTTTGAGAAACTTCTTGCGCGTAAGAGTGCCGAGCGCAAGATACCGTTGGCGATGTGTCTGGAGGCTACGGATGACGGTTTCCGCCTTGAGGTAAGCGTTGAAGGCGTGATGGCGGTGCATGATGATGTTGTCTTGGATAAGCAGGAGGCTAAGACTCCGCAACGTGATAACATTGTAAGGCAACTTACGAAGCTCGGCAATACTCCATATGAGTGTCGTGACGTAAAGTTGTTGCCGGTAGGTTTCAATTATTTTATCCCTTCAAGTGTTCTTGCGGGTATGCGAAGGAGGGTGGTTGACAAGTTGCACGATGTGCCGCTTGTCCGCAAGCGTCAGGAAACGGAACGTTCGTGCGAAGATGTACGCTCCGTTCGTCTTTTGTGTAATGATAAGTATTACAATTACAATATCTCCAATCGTCTTGCCCGGAATTTTTATGTCCGTGAAGGAAAAGGCGGATTGCCTGAAGCTTACGAGATAAGCATGCCTAAAGGTGCGTTGCTTATGCAATGCCGGCATTGCATAAGGTTCTCGCTTGGGCGGTGCGTGAAGTATGGCGGGCAAAAACCGGAATGGCGCGCTCCTTTATTTCTCAGGTTGCCTGACGGGAGAAGGTTCAGGCTGGAGTTTGATTGTATGGAATGTAAAATGAATGTATATGCCGACGATTAAAATATTGCGTACTACGCTTGCCGTGCTTATTACGGTTACGGTATTGGCGGCCTTTGTCGGGTGCAATGACAAGGATAGCGCTCCAAAGGATACGATTGCGCTTACTCAGGAACAGCAGGACTCGCTACATTTTGTTGCTACGCATTATTATTCATTGAACTATAATTTCGTGGTCAAGGCTGATTCCGTCCAGCTTGTCAAGCAACAGCCGGAAGAGGTCCTTAATAACATGCACACCGACACGCTTGCCGTTTATAGGCATGACCATATCGCCGTGGCGGAAATAAGGATCATACCTACCGACCTTGTTGACTCTGTGTGGATACAGGTCGCACGTGACCAGAGTACGTTCGGCTGGGTGCATGAATCTGCGTTGCTGGCTTCCGTAGTCCCGAGCGATCCTATATCACAGTTTATCTCGGCCTTTTCGGATACGCATCTCGTTGTGTTCCTTATCATCATAAGCGTGATATCCGTGGCATATCTTATGCGTACGATATTCCAGCGCAACGCAAAAATAGTGCATTTCAATGATATCGGTTCTTTTTATCCTACGTTGTTGGCCTTAATCGTCGCGTCGAGCGCTACGCTATATGCCAGTATACAGCTTTTTGCGCCTGATACGTGGGAGCATTTCTATTTCCATTCCACACTCAATCCGTTTATCGTTTCACCGATTCTTGGCATATTCCTTATATCGGTATGGGCCATGCTGATAGTCGGCCTTGCCGTAGTTGACGTTGCCCGCAATCTGCTTCCGGCAAGCGATGCGTTACTTTATCTGTGCGGCCTTGCCGGTGTGTGTGCCATAAATTATATTGTGTTCAGCATAGCCACCCTGTATTATGTCGGTTATGTTATGTATGCCGCTTATGTTTATTTTGCCCTGCGCATGTATTTTACGCGTTTCCGTTGTGCCTATGTGTGTGGTAGTTGTGGTGCCCGTATGGGCAGTAAGGGGCGGTGTCCTGTATGCGGGGCGGAGAATTATTGATCTTATTTAAGAAGTTATAGAAGTTATAGGGAGTTATAGAAGTTATAGCCAAATGCGTTGTTTGAATATGCTATGAGCTTTTAATGCGCAAGTAAGATGGGTAATGGCTTTAACTTCTCTAACTCTCTATAACTTCTCTAACTTCCAGACCAAAAATCCATATAAATGAGGATTGCCGGTTTCTGTTGGAATGGTTACCTTTGCAAGCGGAAAATAAAGGTAAAAAGGTAATGAAGAATTATAAAATAACTTCCTTGTTGGTTTCGGTCTTGTTTTTTTCAGCCGTACATGTAGAATCCCGTGCCGGTTCTCCGGCTTCTTGCCCGGTCTTTTCCTTAGAAGGCCTGACAGGTGTGAATACGGCAGAACGGGTTGGTGGTATAGTGGATACTTCACGTGTGGTCGACCTTGACGAGGTAGTAGTTGTTTCGCAACCAAAGGAAGTGTTGAGCCTTAGGCAACAACCGTTGAGCTCGTCGGTATTCACCGGGCGCGACCTTGGTAACCTTGGCGTGCGTGATCTTGGCGACCTCTCGGCTTACGTGCCCTCGTTTGTCATGCCGTCTTACGGCTCTCGCCTTACGTCGTCGGTGTATGTGCGGGGTATCGGGTCGCGCGTAAACAATCCTGCCGTCGGTATATATGTTGACGGTATTCCTCTTGTCAGCAAGAATTCGTATAATTTTCATGCTTACCAGATAGACCGTATAGATGTGTTGCGCGGTCCGCAAGGCACGCTTTACGGAATGAATACGGAAGGCGGACTGGTACGCCTCTATTCTAAAAATCCGATGAAGTACCGTGGTACGGATATCAGGGTAGGGGTGGGGACGCATTTCTACCGTAACATAGAGTTCGCCCATTACCATGACATGGCCGACAATATTGGTTTCTCCGTGGCCGGATTCTATACCGGGCAGAACGGTTTTTTCCGTAATTCCACCACGGGGAGGCGTGCCGATACTTCTGACGAGGCGGGCGGAAAGGCAAATTTCATCTGGCAACCGACTACACGTTTCACGCTAAACCTCGTTGCCGATTACCAGTATGCGCGTCAAGAGGCTTTCCCTTACGGAGTGTACGATGCGGATACGCGTGACATTTCCGCGCCCTCAACCAACCGTCCAAACGGCTATCGCCGCAATATGTTCAACGCAGGGCTTGGCCTCGTATATAATGCGGACGGGCTTACGCTGACGTCGCAGACCAGCTATCAGTTCTTGAAAGATTGCATGGACATGGACCAGGACTATCTTCCGCAAGACTATATGCACTTATGCCAGCGCCAGATGATGAACGCCCTGACGCAGGAACTTACGTTAAAGAGTTCAGGAGACGCCGCCTGGCAGCATTCCTCAGGTGTGTATTTCGCTTACCAATGGCTTAGGACTTCGGCTCCGGTGTATTTCGACGATGATTTTACCAGCCGTATATCAACGGGTATCGGCTCGGCGATGTACGCGGCGATCTATCAGGCCATGGTCGACCGGATGACGTCGGCGGGCATGCCGCAGAGCGTGGCTGAAGGTATGGCGGCCAATGCCATCGAGCAGGCCGGAGGCGTATCGGCGGACGTAAGCATGTCGGTACCGGCATTGTTCCATACCCCGCAGGCCAACGTCGGCATTTACCATGAGTCGAACATAAGGCTTGTACCTCGCCTTAACTTGACCCTCGGCCTAAGGTATGATTACAATCGTGTGAACCTGTCATACGATACGAGCGCCTCGATGGCCGTAACGGCGAACGTCATGGGGGCTTCGGCCACAAATACCCTTACATCGGCTCTGTTGAGGGAAGTACACGATGACTACGGACAATTATTGCCCAAGGTGGGGCTGAGTTATACGGTAGACCGCTCGGGAAGTAACATCTATGCTACCGTAAGCAAGGGTTACCGTGCCGGAGGGTATAACATTCAGATGTTTTCGGACATTCTCCAGTCCGAGCTTACCGCCAACTCGTCGAACGCAATGGCCGGTGATTACGAGGTGACGCATACCGACGAGGATTACGCGCGCGTGAACAATACCATAACCTACAAGCCCGAGGAGAGCTGGAATTATGAGGTCGGAGCGCATCTTAACCTCTTCGGGGGCATGATGCAGGCGGATCTTGCGGCATATTATATGACGATACGCAACCAGCAATTGTCCGTGATGGCCGGTGATTATGGCTTCGGCCGTATGATGGTCAATGCCGGGCGCAGCCGTAGCCTTGGTTTCGAGGCGGCGTTGCGTGGGAGCGCGATAGACAACCGCCTTTCATGGGCGGCTACTTACGCCTACACACGTGCGACGTTTACCGAGTATAGCGAAACTGACGACGGCAATACCGTTAGCTATGAGGGCAACCGTATCCCGTTTGTGCCAGGGCATACCATCAGCGCGCGTGCCGATATGCGTTTCCCGCTGGCCCGTAGTTCGTCGCGCTCGATAATTGTCGGAGCCGACGTTACCGCCCAGGGGCCGATATATTGGGATGAGGCCAACACTACAAAGCAGCCGTTCTATGCCCTGTTGGGGCTTCACGCCGGAGTGCAATGGGGCAATACGGTAGTGCGTCTATGGTGCCGTAACGTTACCAACACGCGCTTCGCCACTTTCGCCTTCAGCAGTTCGGCGTCGGGACGCGAGCTTTGGTTCGCCCAAAGGGGCAACCCCGTGCAGGCCGGAATAGACCTCCAGTTGCACATATAAATTCCGTTGTCAGAAAGTCTTGATATTCAATACATTATGAAAGGCCGCCTTTTACGATGCGAAAGGCGGCCTTTTAGCGTGCGAAAGACGGCTTATCGGAGCGTGAAAGACCGTCTTTCACGTTAATACTTGCTATCTTTCTTCAGGAAATATACATGTGCCACGACTCCTGCGATTATCATTCCTGCCGCCGATAAGAGCATGGCGTTATGGTCGGTCCAGCCAAGCGGATACCCTATAATAAGCGACAGGGCCCCGAGGCAGACCATGGCAAACCCTGATTTGTTTATATATTTCTTCATGACGCGACGTATTGTTCGGTGTGCAAAAGTACGGATAAAATCCCTTCATTCTACCTGATGATCATTTAAAAAAACAAAGATATGAGCCGTAAAAATGTAAAATAAGTTAAAAGTTACATTCTTACACATAATATATAGTGGTAGTTCGAACCGAAAAGTGTACCTTTGCACCGCATTTTTGCAAAGTATTAATCAAATCATTTTTAAGTAGTATGAATCAATACGAAACCGTTTTCATTTTAACTCCCGTTTTGTCTGATGAACAGATGAAGGAAACGGTCGCAAAGTTCAGAAACCTGCTTACCGATAAAGGAGCGGAAATCCTGAACGAGGAGACCTGGGGATTGAAGAAGATGGCTTATGCTATTCAGAAGAAGTCAACAGGTTTTTATTGCCTGATTGAGTTCAAGGCAGAGCCCGAAGTTATCAAGACGCTCGAGACCGGATACCGCCGCGACGAGAAGGTAATCCGCTTCATGACCGTCAAGCTCGACAAGTACGCCGTACAGTATGCCGAGAAGAGAAGAAACAAATTAGCTAAAAAAGAGGAGGCTTAATCATGGCACAGGAATCAGAAATCAGATATTTGACCCCTCCTTCGGTAGACACGAAGAGGAAGAAGTATTGCCGTTTCAAGAAGAGCGGTATCAAGTACATCGATTATAAGGACCCAGAGTTCCTCAAGAAGTTTTTGAACGAGCAGGGCAAGATATTGCCCCGCCGAATCACCGGAACATCCCTGAAGTATCAGCGCCGTGTGGCTCAGGCCGTTAAGCGCGCTCGCCAGATAGCGTTGCTTCCTTATGTAACCGATTTGTTGAAATAATTAAGGAGGAGATACGACATGGAAATAATACTGAAAGAAGATATTATCGGCTTGGGATTCAAGAACGATATAGTTAACGTAAAGTCTGGATACGGCCGTAACTACCTTATCCCTACCGGTAAGGGCGTTATCGCTTCCGCTTCAGCAAAGAAAGTTCTGGCCGAGAACCTTAAGCAGCAGGCACACAAGCTTGCCGCTATCAAGGCAGAGGCAGAGAAGAAGGCAGAGGCTTTGAAGGACGTTGCTATCGAGATAGCTGTTAAGGTTAGCGCGAACGGTGTCGCTTACGGAGCCGTTACCGCCAATACCGTAGCGGCAGAACTCCAGAAGAAGGGCTTTGACATCGACCGCAAGATCATCACTATGCACGATGCAAAGAAGGTTGGTGACTATGTTGCAACCATCCACTTCCACAAGGAAGTTCTTTTCGAGTTGCCCGTAAAGGTTGTAGCAGAGAACGCAGCTCCTGCCGTTGAGGAGCCCAAGGCTGAGGCCGAAGCACCCGTAGAGGCTCCTGCAGAGGAGGCTAGCAAGGCAGAGGAAGCTCCTGTAGAAGAGTAATTTTCGCACTGTAAAGCAAGTTTATTATACGAATCCCCGAAGGCTCAAGAGGCTTTCGGGGATTCTTATTTTATGTGAAAAAGCCTTGTCGTGTTGTTTTTTCGTCCGTAAATTCCTATCTTTGTGGGGATTTTTGTTTTATATAACATAACACGAAAGTAGCAGGGATAAATTATGAAGGCATATTTTTCAATAGTTGTTTTTGTGGTGTTGCTCGCTTCGTCGGTGATATCCGGTATGGGTAACTATATCGATGCGCGTGGCAGGATCGTGTCAGAGCTTAACCGGGCGCTCGTACGTGCGTTGGCCGAGAAGGGCAACGAGTGGGTGACGGCTGACACGATACGTGTATGCCGAGAGCTTCAGAGCGCGTCGGCAACGCCTGTTGCCATGTTATTGCATGACAAGTATTTTAGTGAAAGCCTGTCTATACCTGAGCTTCGCGATAAGTCTTATATCTCGTTTGCCGTCCTTGACGATGGTAGGGAGTCGACAGACGTATGGCATGATGCGGCCGGAGTGAGTGGAGATACGGTATTGATGAAGTCTGGTTTAGCCCGCAACGTAAATGTAGCCGTTGCCTTCCGTGCTAATGCCGATTGTTCGTTTGCCACCGTATTCAGCCTTTCCGACCAAAAGCTGCCTTTCACTTTGTGCTTCATGGCCGTGCTTTGGGCTATGTTTACATTGCGTTATAAGCGTACGGGTAGGGCCGTAGAGGTTTTGAACCAGGGGCATTGTTGCGTTGGAAACTTGCGTCTTGACGTGGCCAGCAGGACTTTTTACAACATGGAAAATGAAGAAGTAAGGTTTACCCCGATGCAGCTTGAGCTTATGGAGATGTTTTTCAAGTCTGAAGGACATAAGCTCGACAAGTCTGAAATATGCCAAATGTTATGGCCCGGCAAGGACGATGCGAGCGAGACTCTCTACACGTTGATACGCCGCTTGAAACGTGTTGTTGAACAGAATACCAACTTGCAGATTGAGGGTGAGCGTGGACGTGCCTACAGGTTGATAATTAAGAGCGGCTATTCCGATTGAGAATCAATAGTAAAGAATGGAGGTTTATGGTTACTCTTTTTGCTTGGTATCCAACAGGGCAAATCGTAATTCTCCATTCTTTACACTCCATTCTCAATTAGCAAAAAAGCTCTTGTCAGGTAAATGTCAGACACTTGTCAGCCTGATAATTGCGCATTATGTAACCGTTGATTATATCTTTGCACGAAAAAAGCAAAGATGAAAGTTCTGTTTTTATTCTTATTGTCCGTCATTATGCCGTGTGGCGTATCTGCACAGAACACAAAAGGGAAGGACGATGACGGCAAGTATGTGAAAGATTCGGTGGCGCTTGACGAGGTTGTGGTGCGCACTTCGCGCGTTAAGAACAAGGACAATGCGCTCCGCCTTTTTCCTACGAAAGAGCAAAAGGCCAACTCTACCAATGCCTATGGCCTGCTCGCGCGGCTTGCGTTGCCTAACGTTTCGGTCAACGAAGTGATGAGGAGCATATCCGTACCTGCTACTTTGGGTAAATTGCAGGTAAGGATTAATGACATCATCGCCACGACGAGCGACCTTATTGCGCTTGACATGGACAACGTTAAGTATGTAGACTACATTCAGAATGCCGGTGCGCGTTATGGCGATGATGTTGATTTCGTTATCAACATAGTCGTGGAAAGGACGCAAAGCGGTTATTACGTCGGCGCGGAAGCCATGCAGAGCGTCACCAGTATGCGCAATAACGAGGATGTGTTTGCCAAGTTCAATAAGGGCAGGCACGAGCTTGGACTACATTATTCGTTCGGATATAACCGCACGAATGACCTGTGTTACGAGGAAACGGCCGACTACCTGATGCCCGACAATAGTGTTACTACCGTGCGCCGCACCGACACCGGCTATCGCCAAAGCACAATCTCGCACGATCTCCAGTTGCAATATAGCCTTGTTGACTCGGCCCGCTATACCCTGCAAACTACTCTCGAAGGTACGCTTTCACGCATACCTGAAAACTCGAGGATACGTACAGAGCAGAGCGGTGGCGTAACAGAGACTTTTCCTATCGGGTCAACGGACAATACATCGTCGGCGTTTCTTGATGTTTATTTCAAATATAGCCTGACGAAACGCCAGAGCATAACCGCCAACTTAACAGGTAATTACGCCAATTCGGATTACAATTACGCTTAC
The DNA here is from genome assembly GCF_016899855.1 of Marseilla massiliensis. Lineage (GTDB taxonomy): Bacteria > Bacteroidota > Bacteroidia > Bacteroidales > Bacteroidaceae > Prevotella. The sequence continues at coordinate 9,378 of NZ_JACJJG010000014.1, read as the reverse complement.
GGAGGCGCCTCACCGTACTCGTATAATTCGACGGGGAACAGCCATTTGTTGGGTGGTGAACTGATTTACGAAAACCGCCTGAGTCCGTTTACGTTGTCCGCGGGACTTAAATATTTCAACGAATATAGCTCGACCGAGTACGGAGGCGACGTTGCAACGGACAATTCAATCCGCAATGACAATATCTATGGGTTTGCCCAAATAGCCGGGCGGGTAAGTAAATTCTCGTATATGCTCGGCCTTGGGGCAAGCCGTTACCATTACCGTCAGGCCTCGGAGCGCTACGGATATTGGCTTTTCCGCCCCCAGGTTCAGCTCGCTTACTCTCCGTGGCAGCCCTTCCGCATAAGCTATAACTTTACGATGGGTCAACATCCGCCTCGTCTCGCTTACCTTGGAGACGTAATAGTGCGCAATAACGAAATGGAAGTTACGGTCGGAAACCCGTCGCTCCGTATCAACAAAGAAATTGAAAACGAACTTACGATGTCTCTGCAATACCCGTCGTTCTACACCCAGATGATGGTATATTACCGTATGATGCCACATTGTTCAATGGCCCGTATTGACCGTGTTGCCGATGCAGACGGTACGGTAACGTTCATATCGTCACGCGCAAACCAACGAAAAATCAACATGTTCTTTGTCAGCAACTATACAAGTTATGATGCTCTGCCGGGCAAGTTGTCGTTTAACTTGCAGGCCGGAGTGTACCGTTTCCTCAATTACGGCGACGATTATAAACACCATTACACGGCGTTCAACTGGTCGGCAGGTGCCCAGGCGTACCTCGGAAAGTTGTCGCTCACGGCTAACGTGGATAACGGTTGGAACTTTCTTGAAGGCGAGTCAAAATCAAAGTCGCCCTTCTTTTATTATCTTACGGCGTCGTACAAGATGGGTAACTTTACGCTTTCGATGTTCTGGCAACATTGCTTCCAGGACGAAGTGCGTCTGTATAATACCGAACAACTTAACCGCTTTGTCCACAAGATGCAGCGTATGTATAGCGGAGAGATGGGCAATATGCTGACTTTCCGTGTTACATGGCGGTTGTCTAAGGGGCGAAAGCGTGAGGAAATAAGAAGAAACGCAATAAAGACACGCAATGATACGGGTATCATGAAGAATTAAGGCATAGGCCGGTAATCGTGTTTTTGCCTGTGCATAGCTTGCGGCATGCTATTCAATACGCGGCTTTTTGTGAGGTAAAAGGCCGTTTATTGCAAGCCGAAAGGCCGTCTTTCACATTGTGAAAGACGGCCTTTCGTAATTTAATTGTATTAGGCTGGTTATGCGTATTGTTTTTTCCTTATTCTCGACATACCCTATTACGGGCAATTGCTAACCTATGATGCGCAACTGCTCTTTGGCCAACCGTCCAGCCGTATATAAACAAAAAACCGTAGGACAATGTCCTACGGCCTTTTCTCTTTTACTGTTGTAGCTAATTATTCAGCAACAGAATCAGCAGCAACAGAATCAGCAGCAACTGTGTCAGCAGCCAGAGTATCAACAACTGCAGTGTCGTTAGCTGTTGAATCTACTGCGTCAGCCTGAGCTGTTTTGTTACCACAAGATGCGAATGAAATAGCTGCGATAGCTACGAACATTAAAACTAACTTTTTCATTTTCTTTGCTTTTTAAATCTGTAAAACAATCATTTGTTTATTAAAACGTTGCAAAGGTAAGTATTTTTTTAATACGTTGTTCTCTTTTTAGGTTAATTTTTTAGGGGTATTTTGTAACTTTTTTGCAAGTCGCTGATAATCAGGGAGATATAAAGTGCTAACGACTGTTAAATCTTTGTGTGGCCTTAAGAAATGTTGTTGAACGACACTTATATCGACTTTTTTTAGTACCTTTGCCGTTGATAAAAATGGTTCGTTATGCAGGAAATATTTTTCTGTTTTGGCGTAGTTCACCGTTCTTATATTATATAATAAGGTAAACAAGTCCTGACGGCCTGAAGTCATGAGTGTTTCGGCCGTTAGTATTACGATAAATATGATAGATACATCCGCCTTTCAGGGTAAGACCGCAGCTTATTTTACTCTTGGCTGTAAGTTGAATTTCTCCGAGACATCCACTTTCGGACGCATTCTTGAAGAGATGGGAGTGCGTACCGTTGAGCGTGATGCCGATATATGTATTATAAATACCTGTTCGGTTACGGAGGTAGCCGACCACAAATGCCGTCAGGCTATACACCGCATGGTGCGCGAGAATCCTGGAGCCTTCGTCGTGGTGACGGGGTGTTATGCCCAGCTAAAGCCCGAGACGGTGAGCGGAATAGACGGAGTCGACCTCGTGTTGGGAGCTAACGAGAAGGCAGACCTAATACAGTTTCTCTCTGAAGCGTGGTCATGTGGACGTTCAGTGACGTCACTTCATCGTTACCATACAGAGAAAACGAAAGACATAAAGACGTTTGCCCCGAGCTGTTCGCGTGGCAACCGCACACGATATTTCCTTAAAGTGCAGGACGGATGCAACTATTTCTGTACATATTGCACCATTCCTTATGCCCGCGGATTCAGCCGTAATCCGAGTATAGACTCGCTTGTTGCCCAGGCACGTCAGGCCGCAGAGGAAGGTGGTAAGGAGATAGTGCTTACCGGTGTGAATATAGGTGATTTCGGCGAGACCACGAATGAGCGTTTCATAGACCTCGTAAAAGCCTTGGACAAGGTTGAAGGCATTAGCAGGTATCGTATAAGCAGCATTGAGCCTGACCTTCTCGATGATGAGCTTATCGAGTATTGTGCCCACAGCAGGGCGTTCATGCCACATTTTCATATCCCTCTCCAGAGCGGTTCCGACGAGGTGCTGCGCCTCATGCACAGGCGTTATGACAGCGCGTTGTTCGCTCATAAAATCAAGCTTATCAAGGATACAATGCCTGATGCGTTTATTGGCGTAGACGTAATGGTGGGCACCAGAGGAGAAAAACCTGAACTGTTCGAGGAAACTTACGATTTCCTTAAATCGTTGGATGTCACCCAGTTGCATGTATTTCCTTATTCAGAACGCCCGGGAACTGCTGCCCTTAAAATACCGTACATTGTTCCGGACCAGGACAAGAAGCGGAGAAGCAAGCGCTTGCTTGACCTTTCTGACGAGAAGACAGAGGCTTTTTACCGCCAGCATATAGGCAAGGAGGCTGAAGTGTTGTTCGAGAAAGCCGCGAGCGGGAAGGCCATGCATGGATTCACTAAGAACTATATACGAGTGGAATTGCCGCCGTCTCCAGACAATGACAGACTTGACAACCAGCTCGTCAATGTACGTTTGGGTGATTTCAACTATAATAAAACAGCGTTAAAAGCAATACTTTGACATGGATAAAACCGCGATTGTAATCTTGAATTGGAACGGCGTAAAGATGCTTACGCGTTTTCTTCCCAACGTGTTGGACTATTCGCGTGACGAAGCTGTTGTCTATGTGGCAGACAATGCGTCGACCGACAATTCTTTGGAAGTGCTTAAGCGGCATTTCCCCGAGGTGCGTCTTATTGTTCTGGATAAGAACTACGGCTTCGCGGATGGTTATAACAGGGCTTTGGAACATATTGAGGCTGAATATTATGTGCTGCTCAATTCTGACGTTGAGGTATCACATCATTGGCTTACTCCATTGACGGAATTCATGGATAATAATCCTGACGTTGCGGCCTGCCAACCTAAATTATTGTCAGAGGGCAACCGTGACGCCTTTGAATATGCCGGAGCCTGTGGCGGTTTTCTTGACAGATACGGTTATCCATTTTGCCGAGGCAGGATATTCGACACTGTTGAAAACGATAACGGACAATATGATTATGAGTCTGAAATATTATGGGCAACAGGTGCGTGCATGATGGTAAGGTCGGCGGATTTCAGGCAAGCAGGCGGTTTCGACGCGCGTTTTTTCGCTCATAGTGAAGAGATTGACCTGTGCTGGCGCTTGCGTTTGATGGGTAGAAAGATTTTCTGTGTACCCGATAGTTACGTTTATCATATAGGAGGAGGAACGTTGCCTAAGAACAATCCAATGAAGACGTACCTGAATTTCCGAAATAATTTGACCATGCTTTATAAGAACTTGCCTGATGAAGAGTTGCGTTCCATAATGCGTATGCGTGCATTGCTCGATTATGTTGCCGCCATGCAGGCGCTTGTTTCGGGTAGGATTGGTGACTTTAAGGCCATAATCAACGGGCGGAGAGCGTTTAAGGCATGGCTTCCGGAATACCGTGAAATCAGGGCCGGGATACAATCCAAACGTACGGTTGACAGTGTTACCGGCATATATAGGCATTCCATTCTATGGCAATATTACGCTAAAGGACATAGGAAATATTCTGATTTGGAAGACATTAAGTAAAAGGTAAAAGGGTAAAAAAGTAAAAAGGTAAAAATTAATCATGTGATGTTATTTTGACAATGATGTTTTTATCTTTTTACTTTTTCACCCTTTTACCTTTTATTTTTTATTTGGTGAATCCCAACGAAAGCACGCTGAACTTTTCAGCTCCTCCTTTATTCAGTTCATTGGCACATGATATTATTGTTGCGCCGGTAGTAACCACATCGTCTATTATCAGTATATGCTTTCCTTCAAGAGGCTTGTTGTTTTTAAGGATAAACACGTCCTTAACGTTATCGTTTCTCTGCCATCGGTTCAAGTGTGTCTGACTTGCGGAGAAAGATTTTCTTTTTACGGCATTTTTTATTACGGGCAAGTGGGTAATTTCGCTTACTCCGCGTGCTATCTCCATGCTCTGGTTGTATCCGCGAGACAATTGCCGTTTCCTTGCCAGCGGTATAGGCAATATTGCGTCAATGCCGTTGAAAAAACCATCGGGCATGAATTCCTCGGCAACCATTCGCCCCATCTGTTCACCGACTTCGGGATGTCCGAGGTATTTGAGTGAGTATATAATTTTGCTTGAGTCTGAATGTGCCCTGTAAAAGAATAAGGCCGCGGCACGTTCTATATGTATACGCCACCAGAACAGGCGGGCCATTTCGTTGTCATACGGATTTGCCGAGTATCCCGTACGCGGCAAGTCAAAGTTGCATGCCGTGCATATCACATTCTCGCCTGCTGCCAGTCTGCATCCGCACATTACGCATTGTCTTGGCGAAACGAGATTGAACAGTTTTACAACAATCTCGGCAAACAAGCCCATAACTGAATAATTTTACAATATATAATTAAGAATTAAGAGTTAAGAATTAAGAAAAACACTCTTGCCCATAAATCAATACACGTGGCATTTTTTCTTAATTCTTAACTCTTAATTCTTAATTACCTTAGTAGCTTCTTGCTATTATGACACGTTGTGTGGCAGGTTTCCCTGATACCATGTCAACTCCGGGAGTCTGCTCTACGCCGAACGGCACGCAACGTATAGTTGCCTGGGTTTCTTCCTTGATACGTGCTTCGGTCTCGGCCGTGCCGTCCCAATGGCAGAGGAAGAATCCACCGTCCTTGATGCGCTCCTTAAACTCGTCGTAATTATCGCACTCATAGATACGTGCGTCACGATAAGCCTTGGCCTTCTCGAACATGTTTGCCTGAATGTCTTTCAGCAAGGCTTCGACACGTTCAACGATACCGTCCATTGGTACGGTTTCTTTCTCGAGAGTGTCACGGCGCATGATTTCGAGCGTGTTGTTCTCAAAGTCGCGTCCACCCATGACAAGACGCACGGGAACGCCCTTCAGCTCGTAGTCTGCGAACTTGAATCCGGGACGCTTGTTGTCGGCATTATCATACTTAACCGATATGCCAGCGGCACGCAAGGCGTCGATTACCGGCGTAAGCTTCTCGGTTATTGCGGCCATCTGCTCAGCTCCCTTGGTGATGGGGATGATGACCACCTGGATAGGCGCGAGCATAGGCGGCAATACCAGTCCGTTATCGTCTGAATGGGTCATGATAAGCGCGCCGATGAGTCGGGTGGAAACTCCCCACGACGTTGCCCACACGTATTCGGGTTTGTTCTCCTTGTTGAGGTAAGTCACGTCGAACGCTTTGGCGAAGTTCTGGCCGAGGAAATGGCTCGTACCGCTCTGCAAAGCCTTGCCGTCCTGCATCATAGCTTCGATAGTGTAAGTGTTGAGGGCACCTGCGAAGCGTTCGGTCTCGCTCTTTACTCCCTGCACAACGGGCACAGCCATCCACTTCTCCGCAAACTCTGCGTATACGTGGAGCATCTTCTGTGCTTCCTCTTCAGCCTCCTCGCGGGTGGCATGTGCCGTGTGACCTTCCTGCCAAAGGAATTCCGACGTGCGCAGGAACGGGCGCGTACGCATCTCCCAGCGCATTACGTTACACCATTGGTTGCACATCAAAGGCAGGTCGCGGTAAGAATGTATCCAGTTCTTGTACGTGTTCCATATTATCGTTTCGGAAGTAGGGCGGATGATGAGCTCCTCCTCGAGTTTAGCCGCGGGGTCAACCTCTACGCCGCTCTTGTCCTCCTTAGCGCGCAGGCGGTAGTGGGTTACAACGGCACATTCCTTGGCAAAGCCCTCAACATGCTCGGCCTCCCTCGAAAGGAATGATTTAGGGATAAGCAGGGGGAAGTATGCGTTCTGTGCGCCGGTCTCCTTGAACATCTTGTCAAGCTGGTGCTGCATCTTTTCCCATATAGCGTAGCCGTAAGGCTTGATAACCATGCAACCGCGCACGGCAGACTGCTCGGCAAGGTCAGCCTTAGTTACCAAGTCGTTATACCACTGACTGTAATTGTCAGCTCTTTTGGTAAGGTCTTTTAATTCTTTAGCCATGATATAAATGCTTGTTTTTGTTAATTTGTGTGCAAACTTACACATTTTTTGCCGAATATTGAAATAATCCGGCCACTTTCGTAATGTCCGGCAGATATATATGTCATTTAACGGTTAATGTAAGTTGTATCATCGTATTGCATTCGTTAATCGGACACTTCAAATCCGGATGGCGGTATAACGCCGTTTTTTGTCTGGTGTATGATTTATTGTCGGCGGCTCAAGGATTGTTGGCGAAGGCGGCTTTTAGCTGAGGCGGCGTGTCATAATGTAATGTTCTTCATAACAATATATTGCAAAATGCTTTTCAGCTAATGTACGGTTTTTCATCCGGAATAGAGTTTTCAGCTGTAAGTAAGTTGTTCTTTTTGTTACATGTAATGCTGTTTTGTGTCCGATATTTCGGTAAATAATAAAGCAAAATACAGCAATTTATCTTGTAGAAGACGGTTTATTGGCTTGTTGTGGACGGCTTTTTGCATTCACGAAGGCCGTCTTTTTCAGCTCAATAGGCCATATTTTGTTTTATTGCGAGTCGATTTTCATGCACATGTTTGTGCCGTCGCGTTATATTGTTCATTGCGCCAGGCAGTTACGGTTGCACACTTGAAACTCGCATATTCACGCCCACGGAATTTAGTTTCCAGGATAACGCGAAAATGAAGCGTCATGAAAAGTCAAGATGTAAGTATACTTGCCTGTTGAGCAAGCATTATGTAAAATGGAATGTCCGCAAAGCTCGCATTCATCAGTAACTAAAGAAGCAACAGTAGTTTTTTCGCTTCGCTCAAGGAAACTTCGCTCCCTGCGGCTGCTAAGGAGTTAAAGACATTTGCCTCGTCAAAATTGTTCTATATTGCCGAGTTTTGTTTACATAATTCCGTTTTATAAGAATTTTTATGATAAATCATCTTTATGTTTACTTGCGGAATGGCGGAAAAATTGTACTTTTGTAATGATTTTAAACTATAAACTTAAAAAGGTTATGAAGAAGTTAAAGGTTATAACACTCGGATTGTGTGCCGCCCTTGTATTGAGTTGCAGCACCAAGACCGGCACGGGCGCCCTCATCGGTACGGGCGCGGGTACCTTCGTAGGAGGAGTTATAGGCAAGATAGCCGGCAACACGGCCGTAGGCGCAGTTGTAGGCGCTGCCGTAGGCGCAGGAACGGGAGCGCTCATAGGTAAGCATATGGACAAGGTTAAGGCTGAGACAGAGGCTCAGCTTGCCGAGGAAGCTACGGTTGAGGAGGTAACGGACAAGAACGGACTGAAAGCCGTAAAGGTGACGTTCGATTCGGGAATTCTGTTTACCACAGGCAGCTCGAGCCTCAGCTCTTCTGCAAAATCGTCATTGAGCAAATTCGCGAACAACGTATTGAAGAAGAACTCTACGGTTGACGTAAACGTATACGGATATACTGACAACCAAGGCTGGAAGAACTCTACGGCAGAGCAAAGCGTGAAGAAGAACCTGGATTTGTCGCAAGAGCGCGCCCAAAGCGTGGCATCATATTTGTTGGCTTGCGGAGCGGCATCAGACCAGATACAGGCTGTTGAAGGTATGGGCGAAAGCAATCCCGTAGCCGATAACAGTACTGAAGCCGGACGCGAGCAAAACCGTCGCGTGGAAGTTTATCTCTACGCAAGCCAGGAAATGATTGACGCAGCCAACGCCGGCACGTTGAACTGATATTAGCGGATATGGTGTATCGGTGCAGGCAGGCAAGAGTCCGCATGCGGCATATACCCTGCGACGGCATGATGTGCAGGTGAATGTTCCGTCGGCAAGGCGTCCTTTTGCCTGTCTGCGGCCTATACGCCGGTTACATATAAGTAATGGTACGAATTAATATAATAGGTAAAATAATTCGTTGGGTGGTGGTTGCCTTCTTCGGCTCCACCATTCTTGCTGTTGTAGCTTTACGTTTCATTCCCGTGTACTTCACGCCCCTGATGTTTATCCGCTGCCTTGAGCAGGTAAAGGATGGCGAAAGTGTAAAGTTGCACCACCATTGGGTGCCGCTTGAAAAGATATCACGCCACATGCCTGTAGCCGTGATGGCGAGTGAGGACCAGCGCTTCCTGCTGCACCACGGGTTTGATTACGAGGCAATAGAAAAGGCCGCAATGAGCAACCTTAAGGGCGGAAAGATACGCGGCGGCAGCACCATATCGCAGCAGACGGCCAAGAATGTGTTTCTATGGCCGGGCCGTTCGTGGGTACGCAAGGGGCTTGAGGCTTATTTTACCGTACTCATAGAGTTTATGTGGAGCAAGCAAAGGATAATGGAAGTGTATCTCAACTCAATCGAGATGGGGCCTGGAATATACGGCGTTGAAGCCGTGGCGCGCGATAATTTCGGCAAGAATGCCGCCGACCTGTTCCGTAGCGAGTGTGCTTTGATAGCCGCAACGTTGCCCAATCCGTTGAGATTCAGCTCTGCGGCTCCGAGCGCGTATATGAAGAAACGCCGCAGGCAGATAGAGCAACAGATGAGATTTATACCGTCGTTTCCTGCCGAAGGTGAGGATTATGACCCTGAGACGTCTGCCGGAGGGGTGTACAGGAAGTGAAGGATAACGAGTTAAGAATTA
>NZ_JACJJG010000149.1 GCF_016899855.1 Marseilla massiliensis | reverse complement strand
ATCCAACAAAACTGCGGAAGAACCATATTCCATGAGACATGGGAGCATGGAGTCTGCGTGTCGTCGGATATCTTTGACGTTACTACCGGTGATAAGACGACAGGTAAAGGACGCCTTCCGGATGTTATCCTTAGCGTTGTCTACAGTGAGTGCAAGCCGCTTGAGCATATATTGAGGAAAGGAACAAAATAATTAAGAATTAAGAGTCGGAAAATTAAGAATTAAGAGTTAAGAATTAAGAAAGACACCTTCGTTGCGACAAGGCATATTTTCTTAATTCTTAACTCTTAATTCTTAATTATTTAGAGCCTTCGTTTCCGCCTCCGCTTTTTACGTCGTCATTGTTTATCGTGCGCTCGGCTTTCTTGACGGAGGCTTTCAGTTCGCCGATGCGGAAGCTTACGCTGACACCGAAACGCTGCTGGTTGAACCTACTCCAGGAGTTCTGCGTGAAGCCTGTGCTTGCCGTAGTGTTTTCGTATACCATGTATTTCTTGAAGAAGTTGCTGGCATAGGCCGACACGGTAAGCCGCTGTTTGAAGAACTGCTTGGTAACGTTCAACGAGTAACCGAAGAAGCCGCTGCCCTTGCCTTGCAGCGATACCCACGGCGTCTGTCCCCATGCGTTGAGACTGATGCGCCAGTCTTTGGGCAGAGTCTGCTGCACTCCGCCCGACGCAAACATGTTCCAGCCGTGGTTGCTAAGGCTGCCGCCGTCAGAAAGATACGTCCATCCGCCGTACATGTTGACGTAAATGCGCGTCGAGGTGAACGGGTTGTAGTTGGCGTATGCGCTCAGATTGGCCGAGCGGGTCTTGCCAATGTTGCGGTAAGTGGTGTACAGCACGCTCTTGCCCGTAGGGTTCTGAAGGTCTGCAATGTCGTTGTCGCTGACGAGGGATGACACGCTTTCGATGCTGTTGTTCGTGAAACTGTAGCGCAGTGATAGGTTGACGCTCAGTTTGTTCGTGAAACTGTTGTAGCCGAGAGAGAACGAATGGCTCTTCTCGCTGACGAGGTTCGGGTTGCCCTGGCTTATGCTTGATGGGTTGGAATCGTCGAGATAGGGGTTAAGGTACCATATTCCAGGGCGGTATATACGCATGTTGTATCCTAAGCGAAGGTTCTGCGTGTCCGTCAGGCGGTAGCCGATTGAGGCCGAAGGAACGAAGTCGTTGAAGTGCATGCGGAAGTCGTCACCACGGCCGAGCAGGTATTCTACGTCCTGTATGGTATGCTCGTAGCGCAGGCCGAGCCTTCCGGACAGCTTCTTCCACTTGATACCGTAGCCCAGATATGTGGCCATGATGTCGTTGTTGTGCCTGTAATGCGAGCTGTGTTCCTCGTCAAACTCATATTCTCCGTTGTCCGCCGCGGCGGCGGTATAGCGGTCGTTTTCCGATGAATTGTTGCGGAGAATATACTTGGTGCCTGCCTCTATGGTGTGGAGTTTGCCTATCGGGGTGGTGTAATCAACCTGAAACGTGTGTTCCGTAGTGCGTTGCGAGCCGTCGTTGTGCTGGTTTTCGAGTCGACGGATATAGTCTTGCCAGTCTATGGCGGCGCTCATGTCGTTATAGTCGGTGTACGAGTCGCTGGTTTCCGGGTCGGTACTGATTCGGTAAGAGAATGTCAGCATGCGGTCTTTTACCTTGAAAAGGCGCTGGTAGTCGACGCTTCCTTCTATCGAGAACCATGAGTTCTTGCTGTGCGACGGCATGTTGTAGCTATATAGCTCGTCGCCGTTTGCAGGGCTTGTGCCGATTATTGACGAGGCGCCTCGGCTCTTGTAGTTGTTGCCCCACAGGCCGAACGAGGCAGTGACGAGGTTCAACGTGTCTATTTCATAGCTTGCCTCGAGGCTGCCTGACTGGAAGTTGCTGCTTGATTTGCTGCTCCCGTCCTGCGCGATGTTTGCCGAGCTGGCCGACATTTCGTCGTCCGTTGCGGTCAGGGTGCTGCCCGAATAGCTGCGTGGCTGGTCGTTGTAGTTGTAGTTATAGCGTGCGCTGACTGTAAGCTTGCCGCTCTTTACCGTGCCGAACACGCCTCCGCCTGCGCCACGGTTGCTTGCGTTGGCGCTGAATGTGGCGGTGTATCCCTCGAAGCCTGAGCCTACGGTGATGATGTTGAGAATGCCGCCTACGCCTTCGGCGTCATACTTCGGGCCGGGATTGGTTATCACTTCAATCTTTTTTATAGTGTTGGCGGGCATGCTCTTGAGCACCTCCGACGGGTTGTTTGACATCATGTTGTTCGGCCGTCCGTTGACATATACCTTGAAAGACGAGCTGCCGTTCACTTTGATATTGTCCTCTCCGTCTACCGTTACCATAGGAACTTTACGCAGCATTTCGAGTATCGTGTTCGACTTTGAGTCGGGATCGCTCTCAATGTCGTACTCCAGTTTGTCGATGTCGGCCTTCACCAGCGGTTTCTGGGCCACTACCTCTACGCCTGAAAGCTCGTTTCTGTCGTCCTTTATTAGTATCGTTCCGAGGTCAATTGCGCGTCCGTTGCCGTTTGTGTCGATGTCTTTCACTATGTCGGCACGTCCCATCGAACTTATGGTCAGCACGTATTTGCCTTTGGCCGGGGCTGTGATGGTAAATCGTCCGGCCTTGTCCGTAACGGCCATTTTTACCGCTTCGGCCAGTTTGCCTGGTTTTGTCAGGCGTACGGTTGCATAAGGTTCGCCTTCGCTTGTCAGTGAGTCGACAACCGTTCCCTTAATTGTGAAAGAGCTTCCGGCCGTCTGGCTAAGTCCGTATTGCAACGCTGTGACGGCCAGGAGCATTGCCAATATAATCCTTTTCATGTCGTTTTGTTTTGTGTGATGTATTAGAACGTTATATACGGGATACGCTGAAGGTTGTTGATTGTGAACGGGAAATTTAATGATTTAATGTTTCTTAACTTTTGTGCGGGCATAATATACAATGCCGACAGCGTCGGCCACGAACCATCCTATCGGCACGGCCCACCATATTCCGTACACACCGATTCCGGGCATGGCCGCCAGCCAATAGGCCAAGGCTACCCTGAGCCCGAGTGACAGCACGGTGAGCACTACCGACATTGCCGGCATGCGCACGGCGCGATAGTATCCGTACAGAAGGAACAGCAAGCCTATCAGCGCGTAGAACGAGCCTTCAATCCTAAGATATTCGGCCCCCACGGTGATTATTTCGTCCTCGCCGCCGCTGACGAACATCATCATCAGTTCTTCGGCGAAGATGAACACGGCGGCAGATACAACGACGGAGAATGCCGTCGAGACGCCTATTGCCACTTTTACCCCTCGCCGTATGCGGTCGTGCTGGCCAGCTCCGAAGTTTTGGGCGATGAACGTTGAGAAGGCGTTGCCGAACTCCTGTACCGGCATATAGGCGAAAGAGTCAATCTTTACGGCCGCAGCGAATGCCGCCATGACATGCATTCCGAAGCTGTTGACGAGGCCTTGCACCATCAGTATGCCGAAGTTCATTACCGACTGTTGTACGCTCGTAAGCATTGAGAACTGCGTTATTTCGCCCAGGATAGAGCGCTTTATGTGTATGTCAGCACGCCTTATTCGCAGCTCGGGGCGAAGCCTGAGGGTGTAGGCCATTATCCCGAGGCCTGATACCGCTTGCGAAATGACCGTGGCCCAGGCCGCGCCGGCCACTCCCCAGTCGAAAGTGAGGATGAAAACAAGGTCGAGCACGATGTTGAGCACTGCCGAGACGGCAAGAAACCATAGTGGAGTAACCGAGTCGCCCAACGCTCTCAGCATTGATGCGTAGAAGTTGTAAAGGAATGTAAAGACGATACCGCAATAGATGATGAGCAGGTACGTGCTCATCAGCGGGTACACGTCGGCCGGCACCTGGAGCAGTCTAAGTATCGGGTCGTTAAGCAGGAAGCAGGCGGCGGTAAGCCCAATGGTGGCCAAGCCGATTACAATGAGCGAGGCGCCTATGCTCTTGCGCATGCCGTCATGGTCGCCGGCGCCGAACTTCAGCGATACTACGGTGCCGCTGCCCATGCTCAGTCCGAGTAGTATCGACGTTATGAACACCATCAATGTGTATGCAGACCCTACGGCGGCGAGGGCTTCCGGCCCAACGAAACGTCCCACGATGAGCGTGTCGGCCACGTTGTAGCATTGCTGAAGCATGGCTCCTGCAATCATCGGTAGCGTGAAACGTAGCAGTGTGCCGGTTATTCCGCCTTGAGTAAGGTCGCCTTTTGTGTGCATTGCATGTATTAAAAAACGAATGCAAATATACTCAAAAGAATGCAAACGGAGCATATTCCGCAGTCTGTTTTTACGTAGATGGTTCCTATGTAGTTGCCCGATTGTCGGGCATGGCGTGGATAGCCGTTTTGCGAAAGGCCGTCTTTCAGCTTGCGAAAGGTGCTCTTTTGTCATGTAAAAGGCGGTCTTTCAGAAGCCGAAAGACGGCCTTTCGCAAATCAACTTATTTCGCGCCGTCAGCAGGTTATTGGAAAATAATCATTACCTTTGCGCCCTGACAGGTATGAATAGGATAAACAAGCAGATTCTTCACATTGCCCTCCCGTCGATAGTCAGCAACATTACAGTGCCCCTGCTGGGGCTTGTCGACGTCGCAATAGTAGGCCATCTGGGTTCCGCCGCATACATTGCGGCCATTGCCGTAGGTGGTATGACGTTTAATGTTGTCTATTGGATATTCGGTTTCCTTCGTATGGGTACAAGCGGCATGACGTCTCAGGCGCTCGGGCGTCGCGACCTTGGCGAGACCGTTCGCATGCTCGTGCGTTCATTGGGCATAGCTTTTGCCATAGCGTTTGCGCTCGTCGCCCTGCAGACGGTACTGCTAAGGGCGTCGCTTTTTATGATGAAGCCAACGCCTGAGGTGGCCTCGCTCGTGTCCGCCTATTTCTCTATACTTATATGGGGAGCGCCTGCCATGCTCGGGCTGTTCAGCCTTTCAGGGTGGTTTATCGGTATGCAGAACTCCCGCATACCTATGGCGGTCGCCATTGTGCAGAATGTTGTCAACATAGCAGCCAGCACGTTGCTCGTCTTCGGATTCGGCTTGAAGGTCGAGGGTGTGGCTTTCGGTACGCTTACGGCCCAGTATGCGGGTTTCGCCATGGCAATAATCTTGTGCGCGAAGCACTATCGGCGTCTGAAGAATCACTACACTTCGCGCGGACTGTGGTGCCGTAAGGCCATGGCGCATTTCTTCAGTGTCAACCGTGACATATTCCTCCGCACGCTTTGTATGGTATCGGTCATGCTGTTCTTCACCTCGGCCGGCTCGTGGCAGGGCGCAAAGGTAATGATTATTTTCCAATAACCTGCTGACGGCGCGAAATAAGTTGATTTGCGAAAGGCCGTCTT